>CAZZWT010000117.1:0-9152 GCA_964657775.1 uncultured Candidatus Methylacidiphilales bacterium
TTTAAGCACTTGGTTGCAGGTTCGAGTCCCGCACGACCCACGCTTTTCCTTTTTACCACTGCGCTCATGGGCAGTCGATGACATCCCGGCAACCTCCCCGTTTGAACTCGTAAGCACGGTCAAACGCGGTAGCATCCCGGTCTATGGTTCGCGCGCGCCTCACGCTCTTGCTCACCGCGACCTTTCTCCTCACCGGTTTGCTCGGGTGGCAGGCGGGCCGGTCCGCGGCCGTGGCCGACAAACCGCCGGATGACAGCTACCAGTACACGCTGCTCTTCGCCAAGGTCCTTCAACTGATCCGGCAGGATTACGTCGACCCCAACAAGGTCAGCTACAAGGACCTCACCTACGCCGCGCTGCGGGGCATGCTTTCTTCGCTCGATCCCCACAGCCAGTTCCTTGACGAGGAGAGCTTCCAGGATATTCAGCGCGAGACGAAGGGCGTCTTCAGCGGCCTGGGCATCGTCATTGGCGTCAAGGACGGCACGCTCGTCATCCTGTCGCCCATGGAAGATTCCCCCGGCGGTCGAGCGGGCCTGATGCCAGGCGACAAAATCCTCAAGATCGACGGCAAGAACACCGAGAAGATGACCCTCGCCCAGGCCGAGAAGGCGCTCAAGGGCCAGGCCGGCGAAAAGTCGCAACTCACCCTGCTGCGACCCGTGCCCAAGGCGCCTGGCGGCGGCACCGTCTTCGAGGTCACGCTCACTCGCGAGACAATCCGCGTTGCCTCGGTCAAGGACGCGCACATGCTGCCCGCCACGGCTCCCGGCCAGGACAAGATCGGCTACGTGCGCATCGAGGAGTTCGCCGAGCACACCTCGGATGAACTCGACGCCGCGCTCGCCAGCCTGGAAGCGTCTGGCATGCAGGGCCTCGTCATCGACCTCCGCAACAACCCCGGCGGCCTGCTCGATTCCGCCGTCGATATCGCGGGCAAGTTCGTGCCTCCCGGCACCGTCATCGTCTCCACCAAGGGCCGCACCGCCGACGAGTCGCAGGACTTCATCGCGCATGCCCAGGCCCAGCATCCCCATTACCCCATCGTGCTTCTGATCAACGGTTATAGCGCGAGTGGCGCGGAGATCGTCGCTGGCGCGCTCAAGGACCTCAACCGCGCGATCCTCGTCGGGGAGACCACATTCGGCAAGGGCTCCGTGCAGACGGTGCAGCCGCTCGGCAACGGCATCGGCCTGCGCCTCACCATGGCCAAGTATTATACGCCGAGCAAAAGGACCATCCACGAAGTCGGTGTCTCGCCCGACATCGACGTGCCCATCACCGACGCGGAGGAGCGCCGCATTATCCTCGCGCAATCCAAGCGCAGCCTGTCGCCGGATGAGCAGGTCGAGGCCGCCAAGGCCGTCGATCGCCAGCTTGACCGCGCCGTCGGCTCGCTGCGCAGCATCCTCATTTACCACGAGCGTCAGGCCGCGCTGAAGCCCGCCATCAAGACCACTGCGCAGAGGCAACCGCCCGAGCCTAAGTCCACCGACGGCACCACGCCGCCCGCCGCCACGAAGTAGGCGGGCCGGAGGCTTCCTGGATTTGCTAAATTTCCGGTATTTTTAGCAAATTTTGATAACGCAGCAAACGCAGCGAATTTTGAAAGGCTGAACAAGAATTTCGCACGGAGGTCACGGAGCTACGGAGGTAGAAGCAATTCTTCCTCTACTCCGTGCTCTCCGCGCCTCCGTGTGAACCCATGCTGCCTTAACTGCGGTCCACCGCGCGAAATTCGGTCGCTTAAACTTTCAGCCCCTGCGGCGCGCGGCCTTGGGCCATTTCGGCGAGGGCGTGGAATGCCTTGTCGAATTCGCCCTTGGATTCCGCCTGGCGCAGGCCTTGCGCCCGCTCGACGCAATTCTCCGGCGCATCCGGCTGCGACTTGAAGATCGCCATCGTTTCCGCGATGAAATCCTTCAGCGGCATCGCGCGCGGATCGTTCAACTGATGATCGCCGCCGAGCTCCGTTTGCACGTAGGGCGGGATGATCTCCTTCACCTCCACCGGCGTGTCGCGCAACTGCCAGCGCAGCACCGTCGTGTAAGAGTGCAACGCCGCCTTGGAGGCCGAGTAGGTCGGCCCGATCGGGAAGGGGACGAACCCCAGGCCGGACGACACATTGATGATCGTCGCCTTGGGCTGTTTCAGCAGATGCGGCAGCAGCGCGTGCGTCAGCCGGATGGGCCCCAGCACATTCGTGGTGATAATCGCCTCGGAATCGGCCAGCGTGGCCGGCGCCTTGGTGAGGTCCTCCATCCGCGCGATGCCCGCGTTGTTGATCACGATGTTCAGCGTCGGATGCAGCGAGGTGACTTCCTCCGCGAACGCGGTGATGGCCTTGGGATCATCGATATCCAGCGTGACGGAGGCCATGCCGGGATTGGCATTGGTAACCTCTTCCAACTTCTTCGCGCGCCGGCCGGTGATGATGACCTTGTTGCCCAGCGCGTGGAAAGCTTCCGCCAGCCCGCGGCCAATGCCCGAGCCGCCGCCCGTGATGAGAATCGTGTTGTTGGTGATGTTCATGGTGAGGTCAATGTATCCACTGGAAACAATGTTGTCAACGTAAACATGCTGCATCGCCGACCGGATCGGTGTAGAGTCCGAACTAAATGAGTTCCCCATCCCGCCCCTACCACCACGGCAACCTCCGCGCGGAGTTGCTCGACGCGGCCGAAAAGGCGCTGGAGCAGGGCGGCAGCCAAAGCATCTCCCTGCGCGAACTGGCCCGCGAACTCGGCGTCAGCCACACCTCGCCCCGGCGCCACTTCGCCGACAAGCAGGCATTGCTCGACGCGCTGGCCCTCTCCGGCTTCGAGCGCTTCGAGGCCGCCCTGGGCAGTGCCACCAAGAACCGCGCCCACTCCTTCAAGACGCGCCTGACCAAGCTCGGCCAAGCCTATGTCGCCTTCGCGCTTAAGCACCCGGCGCTGCTCGCCCTCATGTTCGAGACCAAGCACCGGCCGCATCCACCGCGCGAAATTCTCCAGACCAGCGAGCGCGCCTTCGGCCACGCCCACGCCACCTTCGCCGAGGGCCAGGCCAATGGCGAAGTCGTCCCCGGCGACCCGGCGCGCCTCTCGCTCGTCGCCATCGCGGCCCTGCAGGGCCTCATCACCATCTCCACCAACGGCAAATTCAAAGGCATCGACCTCGCCACGCTGACGCAGGAAGTGATCGAGCGGATCATCTCCGGCTTCAAGCCACGGAAGTGAATCGACAATCGCAAGGCACCTCGCCGCCCAAATGTTTGCCGGGGAATCGGTGGCGAATTAGTGCGGCAATTCTAGAACAAAGTGGTGTTGTTTGCGAAGCGGACCGCTGCCTTATATAGCTTTTCTGGAAACGTTTTGGCTGTGACGCTTGTTTTTATACCTAGGGCAGCGGCAGCTCTTTGGACGAGAAGACGATCGGTGCTTTGAAAATCAGCCTTGAACCCCTCCTTCGACATACCTCCCCAGCGCTTGACCATCTGGTGAGCCGTGGGATCCTCAACAAATTGGGAGGTTCTTGCCTCTTCCGTTGGTAATCGATCTTTCCACCCGTCATCAACTTGGGCTCGTTGGCATTCGTAAAACAGTCGTTTGCTATAGGTCGCAGCCGGTTCCTTCTTCTTTTTCTTAGCGGCCTCTCCAAATACCTCTTGGCAATATGCGATCAAAATTTCCTTGTGGTCTTTCCAGGCAATTTTCCAATCCGCAAAATTTCGTTCGTAAGCCTCGATGTTAACAGGAACGATCTCCGCGATCTTCCTTTTAGCCGAATCGCATAACGTTTCGATTGCACCGTAGACCTCGTCAGGGGAAATTTCTGCGATTTCGAAAATCTCCGCCGACCGCTTTATCAGGCTGGAAAGCGAATCGAGCTTTGCGACAGCATCTTTGGCATTCATGACGACCGTAAGCTGCGAATGGCATTGCCTGCCAATTCCTCAAACGCCTTTGCGCCAGGCGAATTGGGGGCAAAGATCGTGATCGGCTGCAATTCACCGGCCGCCTGAGCGAGCTTCGTATCTCGCGGTATGATCGGCTGCATAATTTCTACCTTGGGTGAAATGAGCTGGAGCTGGATTAATTGGTCCAGGGTTTCCCTCAGTTCTGCCATCGATTCGGTTCCAATGTTAAGTCCCTTCTGAAAGGCATTGAACACGATGCCCCTGATCTCCGCAGTCCTCAACTGGGGTTTACTAGCTTGAATTTGATTCTGGAATTCGCGGTTCAGGCGAGCAAGCCACTGAAGGCCTGGAAGAGACAAAAAATCGGGAAGGTAAGGGACAAAGATACTGTCAGCTGCAAATAGGGCGTTTTTTGTGAGGACGGAGAAAGCCGGTGGACAATCTAAAAGGATAAAATCGTACTGGTCTCTGAGAGGCCAAATGTATTCCCCAAGATGCTTATAATATCCCGGATTCTTCGGCGTTAAGCTGATCTCCGCCTGTAGCATCTCGATTGTTGCGGGTAGGAGGTCGATACTTCTTCCATCCAGCTCAGAGGTTGGATGAATCAAATTCTCCGTTCCGCTGATCGATCCTTGGATTGCGTTGGCAAATATTCGCCAAACTGTCTTCTTGTCCTTGCAAAGCTCCATCCAAGTGGCTCGGGGAAGTAACCAAAGCGTGGTACTGCACTGAGGGTCTAAGTCAACGAGCAAGACGCGGAGGTTGTACTTGTGACGCAGGGTGGCCGCTAGATTAACAGCTACAGTCGTTTTTCCGACTCCGCCCTTAAAATTCATTAGCGCAATAATCTTCGCCCCGCTTGGCTCAGGATTCGGCGCCTGAAGAATTGGTGCCGGGGTTCTCTTGATGACCTTCCTCTGCATCATGCGATGATTGACGGAACATCAATTTTGGCAACCATAAATCAGGTGGTCCCGTGGGAAACCTCTGCCAAAGTCGGCTCAGAAAATCCCGGGTAGAGGTTTTATCTCCGCAGATTGTGCTACCCCCGCCGGGGTGGATTTCTTTTTTAAAAAATTACTGTGGTTGGTCCCGCTAGGGCGGACTCAACCACCGGCTCGGGTTATGGCAGGTCTTCGGCTTGCTAAATGCGCTGCATCCGACTTTCACCTCCGGCTTCAAGCCAAGGAAGTGAATCCTGGTGGCGATGCAACCTGCTCACTACATGAGTGCCATCGGGACATTGCCTTCGTTCTCCAGCCGGAGAAGAAAATGGCCGATACCGGCTGCGCCGTACACGAAGTCTGCCGAGTAAAGGCCCGGTTCGTCGGTCGGCCAGGCGTCGCCTTCGGGTAGCTCGACGCGATAAGTGAGAATCTGTCGGCCAAAATCGTGGGCCCGTTCGAGCCAAAGGAGGTCGCCGGTCTCGCGCCAAAGCTCGAGCAGAAGTTCCCCGCCGCCGGTCAGGCCGGTGCACAAGGTGGGATTTTTCCGAAAATCGCCGGCATGAAACGTGGTCTCGCCCGCCATCAGCGCGGCATGATGCAGACGCGATTCCCCGAGAAATCGCGCTCCGAAGAGAAAGGCGAGGCCAATGCCCGGCGAGCCGTGGCTCCATTGACACCGCGACAGGTCGGTTTCCCCGAGGGTGGGACTCCAGTTCCATCCACCATGGCTGGGCATGGCGGTGGCGATAAGCGTGTCGAAAATTTCAAGCGCCAGGTCTTTCCATTCGTTCTCCCGCGTTGCTTCGAAGAGACGGGCGAAGAAAAAGGCCACGCCCGCAATGCCGTGGGCCAGCCCCGTATGCGCTTCGGGGCCGAACCATTCGCCATCGGGCCGCGCTGCGCAGTGGCAGCCCAAGGCATCGCGGATCAATTGCGACTTCAGCCATTCGCCGCAGCGGATCGCGCCGTTGAGAAGGACGACGTCTCCCTGTTTGCGCCACGCGCGGAGCAGATAAAATCCATTCGACGAGGCGCCACCGACCAGGTCCGTCACCGGACCCGGATGTTCCCGCAGAAGACTGGCGTCAACCCGCTCGCAGAGCGCGGTTACCGTGGGAGAAAGATTCCCCGCGTCGAGCCCGAGCGCTGAGAAGGCCGGACCCACCTGGCCAAAATGCAGGCCGCGCATGGGCTTGGCGGGCGCCGAGGCTGCGCACCATTCCAGCGCGCCGCGGGCCAGATCCCGTGCCTCCTCGTTCCCGCGCACGCGGGCGTAGTCGATAAGAAAAAGCGGAATTCCGCCGACGCCATTGAACAGGGTCGTGTTGTATTGCAGCTTGTTTTCGTAATCCACCGTTTTCCAACGGCAGCGCGCACCGTCACGCTCCGCCGTCCGGCGGATGAAGGAAAAGACCGAGTCGGCGCCCTTGTCGCTCAATTGCTCCATGGGTGGAGCGTACGGTTCCTTTTACGATTGGACAACCGCCTCATGCACCGCACCGAGGAAGTCAATCGAGTGAGGACCCAAAAGGGGCAGGGGCTTGGTTTCGCACGGAGACCACCGAGGCGCGGAGGTGGGGCAGGAGGGTGATTCTTTCCATTCCGCCACTCCATGGCTCCGTGTTCTCCGTGCGAAACAGGCGGTCTCTTCCCAAAGCGAACCCTCGCGCTTCCCTTGGACGCAATTCAGGTTTAAAGTGGCCCAATGCGTGTTTTGGGGATTGAGACTTCGTGCGATGAGACGGCGGTGGCGTTGGTGGAGACCAACCCGTGGTCGACCGATATTCTTTCGCAGGTCATCAGTTCGCAGATCGATCTGCATCGACCGTATGGAGGCGTGGTGCCGGAGGTGGCGACGCGTGAGCATTTGCGGAATCTGCCGATTTTGGTGCCGCAGGTTTTGCGTGATATTAATCTGACGCTCGATTCGGTCGATGCGATCGCGGCGACGGAGGGGCCGGGGCTCGCTTCGTCGCTTTTGATCGGGCATTCCTACGCGCGGGCGCTGGCCATTTCGCTGTCGAAGCCGATCGTGGGCGTGAATCATCTGGAGGGGCATCTTTACTCGCCGTTCTTCGCCAACCGGCGCCAGGTGGAATTCCCGTTTGTCGGATTGATCGCCAGCGGCGGGCACACGCTGCTGGTGCATGCGCTGGGTTGGGACCGCTATGTGAAGCTGGGCTCGACGGTGGATGACGCGGCCGGCGAGGCTTTTGACAAGGTGGCGAAGTTGCTCGGGTTGCCGTATCCGGGCGGGCCGGAAATCGAGCGGGTGGCGATCAAGGGCAACCCGGAGGCGTTCGGCCTGCCGCGCAGTTTTCCCGAGCGCGATAATCTCAATTTCAGTTTCAGCGGACTAAAGACGGCTGTGCGCTTTTTCTACGAGAAGAGTGCGCCGATGCAGCCCGATCCAGTTTGGTCGTACGACCTGTGCGCGTCGTTCCAGAAGGCGGTCGTCGATGTGCTGGTGCGGAAATCGGTGCAGGCCGTGGCGCAGGCGCGGGTCGATCGGCTGGCGGTTTCGGGCGGCGTGCTCTGCAACAAGATGCTGCGCGATGAGCTGGAATTCGCCTGCTACGAGGCGGGCATTGACCTGATCGTGGCCGAGCCGGCCTTCTGCACGGACAACGCGGGCATGATCGCGGGCACGGCGGCGGAGAAATTGCAGGCGGGGATTCCGCCCCACTGCGGCGACGACATCAACCCGAACTTAAACCTCTTCGCCCCCGAGCCACAAGGGGAGGCGGCCCGCGGCCTGAACGCCGCGATCAAACTCAAGAACCGGCAAGGCAAGCAGGCTCCGCAGCAGGACGACGTTTTGGCGCCGGGTCAGATCGAGGTCTGGTAATCCTTCATCCGGTCCGGCGTTGACGACGATGCCGGCGCAGGTGAGGCCCGCGTCGCGAATGCTATCGACGGTGAGCAGGGTGTGGTTGAGCGTGCCGAGCGTGCCGCGGGCGACGACGACGACGGGGAGGGCGAGATCGCGCGCCCAATCGCGCACGTCGTAACGGAACGCGAGTGGCACGCGCCAACCGCCCACGCCTTCCACCGCCAGGTGAGAAAAAGTCAGGGCTGCTATTTCCTGATTCAAGGTGACGAAATCGATCGAGCGGTTCTCCGCCCGTGCGGCGAAGATTGGCGCGGCCGGTTGGTCGAAGTGGTACGGGTTGATGTCGTCGAGGGTGAGGCGACCGTCGTTGGCTTGCTCCAGCTGGATCGCATCCTCGCGATCGCCGGAGGCAATCGGTTTGAGGCCGACCGCATCATGTCCCGCCGCACGCCACGCGCGCACGAGCCAGCAGGTGAAGAACGTCTTGCCGACGCCGGTATCCGTGCCGGTGATGAAGAAGCTGGGCATGATTGGAGAACTTAGAACGAAGAAATTAGAACTTAGAACGGGGGGAATCACGATCTTTCCCAATTTTTCGTTCTACGTTCCGCGTTCTTCGCTCTAACTTTCTCACCGGATGTTTAAGGCACTGTTTGGTCCCCAGCTTGTCCAGAAGGTCGATCGCCTCGGCACCTACGCCGCGGCGCTCGCGTATTGCTTTGTGCTGTCGCTCGTGCCGTTCCTCGCCGTCACGTTTGCGGTCGGGCTGGAAATTTCCTCGCGGCTGGACGTGAACAGCAAGCACTACGCGGAGCACTACGCCGAGGTGCTGGGCGACATCATTCCGATGCAGAACGCGGACGATACCAAACGCATTTTCGACGCGATCCACGGCTCGACGCAGGGCGGACTGGTGACGATCGGCTTCATCCTCGCGATCTACACCTCGTTCAACCTGATGGACCAGATTGCGCGCACGCTCCTCTTCATTTTCGACGATCCGCGCAAGCCGCGCGAGTGGAGTTGGTGGCAATTCTGCAAGACCTTCGGGCTTCTCTTCGTCTGGATGTTCCTGCTCTTGCTCATCTCCATCTCGGCGGTGGAGACTTCCATTTTGCGGCACGTGCTCGATCACTTTATCGTGACGGACTTGAGCAAGGACCTGGCCAGCGCCACGCAGGTTTTGATTGTGATCGGCTCGCTGTTTTGCACGCTGCTGATCACCTACTATCTGATTCCGAGCCGGCATTATCCATCGAAGTATCTGGTCGAGGGCAGCCTGCTGGCGACCTCCGGCTGGGTCGTCTGCAGTATGATTTTCGCCTATGTGATCCCACAACTTTTGAAGACGAGCGCGGCCTATCTGGCGCTCGGGTCGATCGTGGCGATTCTCCTCTGGGCGCAGGCCTGTGCGTGGTCGCTGATTGTGGGCGCGTGCTGGATCGTGCGCTTCGCTCCGCGGAAGTAG
>CAZZWT010000118.1:0-9140 GCA_964657775.1 uncultured Candidatus Methylacidiphilales bacterium
AATCAAAAGGTAGCCGGCGCAGGCCCTGCGCCGGAAGCGTCCTGCGGCAGGACGCCTGTGCGTGGCGTCGAAGCTCACCTGTTGATTGAGAAAATTTGAATAGGGACTTTGTTCGTTTCCATGGTGCGTCCCAACGGTCGCGCGTGCTCGCGCAACCGTTCCGGTGCAGGGCCTGCCCCGGCTACCTTTCGTATCGCACGTTACGCGCGATACTTGATCGCCTGGTCGTACACGTTTTCGTACTGCTCCGCGGACCGGCTCCAGGTGAAGTCCTTCGCCATGCCGCGCTCCTGCATTGCCAGGTAGTGCGGCTTGCGATCATACCAAGTGGAGACCGCCCAGCCGATGGTGAAGAAAAGCGCGCGGCCCGAGATCTCCCAGAACTTAAAGCCGGTGCCGGTGCCCTGCGATTCGTCGTAATTATCCACCGTGTCGTCGAGACCACCCGTTGCGCGCACGATCGGCAACGCGCCGTAGAGCGACGAATACATCTGGTTCAACCCGCACGGCTCATACAGGGACGGCATGATGAAGAAATCCGCGCCCGCCTCCATGAGATGCGAGAGCCCGGAATCGAAGCCGATGTGGGCATTGGCCGATTTCGGGAATGCGCCGTGCAGCCAGCGGAAGAAATTCTCCGTGAAGGGATCGCCCGTGCCGAGCACGACGACCTGCATGATCATGTCGCGCAGCGCCTGCGGCAACGCGCCGCGAATGAGATCGAATCCCTTCTGCGGGGCAAAACGCGAGATGATGGCGAAGAGCGGAACGTTCGGATCGACCGTGAGACCGAAACGCTCCTGCAACACCTGCTTGCACGCCGCCTTGCCAGACATGTTGCCGATGCTGAAATTCGCGGGGAGATATTTATCCGTCGCTGGGTTCCACACTTCGTCGTCCACGCCGTTCAAAATGCCGGTGACGCGATCGTGGCGATTGATCAGATAAGGTGCGAGGCCCATGCCGCCAATCGGCCCGCGAATCTCGTTGGCATAAGTGGGCGAAACCGTGGTGACCATGTCGGCATATTGGATGCCCGCCTTGAGCAGGTTGATCATGCCGAAATCCTCAAAGCGATCCGGTGCCATGTAGTCGCCGCCGAGACCGTAGAACGGCAGCACGTCCGGGCTGAATTTTCCTTGGTAGCCAATATTGTGAATCGTCAGCACGCTCCCCGTGTTCGACAGCGGCGAGAGCACGCGGTCCCACGTCTTGAGGAACACCGCCGCCATCGAGGTCATCCAGTCGTGCACATGCGCGACATGGGGAATCCAGCCCGTGTCCTTGCAGACCTGCAGCGCAGCTTTGCTTAGGACGCCGAAACGGAAGCCGTCTTCCTCGCCATTGTAGATATAAGGGCGATCGAAATAGCGCCCGTAATCGATGAACCAGACCGGGACCTCGCCAACCTTGCCTTCGAAAATGCCGACCCACATTTCCTCGCCGCGGCCAAAGTGGACGCAACAGGTGCGCGAAAAGTTGACGCCATGCTTGGAGCGATCGATCGACTGGTAGAGCGGCATGACCAGGCGCACATCGTGGCCGCGCTTCTTCAGCGCCTTGCTCAGGCCGGAGACCATGTCGCCGAGCCCGCCCGTCTGCGCGAGCGGCGTGCATTCGGAGCTGATGAAAAGGATGCGCTTCTTATCGGGAGTCGGAGCCCTCTCGACCGTCGTAGGCGTCTGTGTCTCGCTGGCCGCGACTGGCGCGGGCGTAGGCGTGCTCGGCGCCAGCATCGCCTTGCCGGCGCGCGCGGCCGACTGCGAAGCAAGCGCGATCCGCACCTTGGCCTTGGGCGAAACCACCCGCGATTCGTCGGCCGGGGGTAGTTCCACCGGGTGCTTTGGCGCGACCGCTTTCTCCACGGGCTTCTTCTTCACCGCGGCTTTGGCCGGAGCGGGCGCCGGGGCCTTCGCGGCGACCGGCTTGCGCGAGGCTTTTACTTCCTTGGGCGCCTCCTTATTCGTGGCGGAGGGTAAAATCGACGCGGAAATTTTGGACGGCTTTTTATTGCCGGAGGAAGACTTTGCCATCCGGATACGATAGGCATTTTCAGCGAGGCGGTAAAGACCTTGGGCAAATGCTTCGATGGCGATGCGCGAAACCCCCATGCGCGCACCCTATTGTGCATAAGGCAAAGATGTGAGACGTTGCCCGCATGCTTTCGCCCGACGATTTCACCTACGCGCTTGAAAACACGCGCGTTCTGCTGACGCCATCAAAGCGGCTCGATACCTTTGGCACATCGGTTTTCAACTACTTCCTCGTGACCGAGGAGATGGACGCGGTCAACCTTTCCCGCGTGCGCGAGGGCCATATCCACGCCGAGCGGCCGCAGATCATCACGCCGCAGAATATCGGCGGACTGCTGCTTGAAGGGTTCGGCGACAAGGGCCAGAAATTTGCGGAGCAACTCAGCACGCAGGGCGCCCGCTTTGCGTTTCTCAAGTATGGCTTTCGCGTGAGCAAGTCCGACATCCGCTCCTACGATGTGCACGAATCGCTGGAAAACGTGGCCGGCAAATTGAAGACCGAGCTGGAGCTCAAGAACGAACCGCTCACCGCCCTGCTGACCGGCGTGGATGACGGCTGGGAAGTGTGCCTGCTCAAGTTCATGGTCGATGTCATTGCCGCCTCCGCGCCGGGGAACTTTGGTGATTTCCGCGAGCGCGGGCTGATATGACCCCACCCAAGCTTCCGAGTTGGCTAAATTTGCTGCGTTTTCAATATTCGCTAAAAATACTAGAAATTTAGCGAATGTCGGAAAGTCCGGCCGCCCGTCCAAAGTTGGGCGCGTCTCGGCAACCTTCTTCAACATCTTTGTTTTCTCGGCGCCCTTTTGAGGCTAATCCTCTACCGCATTCATGAGCGCGCCTTCCCTCCTTTACCCTCCCCGCTTTGCTGTCGGCGACACCATCGGCATCGCCGCGCCGGCGAGTCCGCCGGATAAGCCGAAGGTCATCGAGGATTCCATTGCTCGGTTCGAATCGCTCGGCTTCAAGGTCAAAGCGGGGGCGAACCTGCGCCAGCGGGAAGGTTACCTCGCAGGCAGCGACGCGGAACGCGCCGCCGACATCAACGCGCTCTTCGCCGATCCCGAAGTAAAAGCCATCTTCGCGCTGCGCGGCGGCTACGGCTCGTGCCGGATTTTGCCGCTGCTTGATTACGATGTCATCCGCGCGAACCCCAAGCCCTTCATCGGCTACAGCGACATTACGGCGATGCATCTCGCCATTCTCGTCCGCTCCGGCCTCATCACATTTCACGGCTCGAATGCGTCCAGCGCATTCACGGACGACAACATCGCAACTTGCCGGAGCATGCTAATCGAAGGCCACGCGCGCCAACCGGTGCTCTTCTCCCGCGACGACGAGCACGGCGCCAACGTAAAGACGGTCGTGCGCGGCGAAGCGGAGGGCCAGCTTCTTGGCGGCAACATGACCTGCATGTCGCGCCTCCTCGCCACGCCCTACGCGCCCTATTTCCGCGGCGCGGTTTTATTCCTGGAGGACACCGGCGAGAAGGCGTATCGCATCGACGGCATGTTCACGCACCTGCGCCTCGTCGGCATTCTCGATCAAATTAGCGGCCTCGTCCTCGGCCAGTTCGATCACATCGATCCGGCCGAGCAGGAGCGCATTGCCGCGTGCCTCGAGCGCGAAGCCAGGCGCATCGGCGTGCCCTGCGTCTCTGGTGCGCCCATCGGCCACTTCCCCGGCCAGATCATTATGCCTCAGGGTGCGCGCGCCACACTTGATGCGGACAAGGGAATGCTGCGACTCGTCTCCCGTGCCGCCCATGCATAACGCGAGTGGATTTTTCTCTATCATCGCGTAAGCCGTTCCAAATCACTACCTGCTCGAGCTGGCACAGCGAGTGCATTTTGTAGGGATGAAAAAGAATTTCTGTCTAACCTTTTTGACGGGCGTAGCACTGAGCTTGGCGGCCTGCGCCGATTCTGGCGACAATCGCCCGATCCCTGGAACGGTTGAGGCGACCAGCACCAAGGACAACGCGAATATCAACAACACACCGCGCAATAATCCCACGCCAAATCCCGATCCCGAATCCCAACCACCGGATCACGTGACGCGCACGACCACGACGGTCACGCAATAAGCTCGATTTCGAAACGCACGGTCCGTGTCAGAAAGTAACCGTGCGTTTCACGCTTACTTTTCTGATCTTTCGGTGAGTTCTCTAGCGACAAGGGCCATTTTTTGGGGATAATTCTAATAATCACCATGGCACAAGGTTATCTCGCTCTCGTCCTTCATGCGCATCTCCCCTTCGTCCGCCACCCCGAGTACGATGATTTTCTCGAGGAAGACTGGTTTTATGAGGCGATAACGGAGACCTACATTCCGCTCGTCAACATGATGGACGGGCTGATCAACGACGGCTGCGACTTCCGTCTGACCATGTCGATCACGCCGCCGCTAGCCGCGATGCTCAGCGACGAGTTGCTGCAAAACCGCTATGTGCGCACTGTCGATAAATCGATCGAACTAGCGCACAAGGAAATCAACCGCACCAAAGGCGACCACCAATTCCACGAGCTGGCTTGGTTCTACCTGCACCGGCTGGAAAATTGCCGGCATGTTTTCGTCGATAAGTACCACCGCAATCTGCTCACGGCGTTCAAGAAATTCCAGGACGCGGGCAAGCTGGAGATCATCACCTGCGGCGCCACCCACGGTTACCTGCCGTTGATGGCCGAGTACCCGCAGGCGGTGCGCGCGCAGATCATGATCGCGCGCGACCATTACCGCGAATGCTTTGGCCGCGATCCGCGCGGCATCTGGCTGCCGGAGTGCGCCTACACGCCGGGCATCGACAAGTTTCTCCAGGAAGCAGAAATCCGCTGGTTCGTCGTGGATACCCACGCGATCATGCACGCGGAACCCCGGCCCCGCTACGGCGTCTATGCACCGGTTTACACGCGCTCCGGTCCGGCCGCCTTCGCGCGCGATATTGAGTCGAGTGTGCAGGTCTGGTCCTCGATTGAAGGTTACCCGGGCGACGCGGCGTATCGCGATTTCTACCGCGACATTGGCTATGACCTCGAGTTCGATTACATCAAGCCGTATATCCAGTCGAACGGCCTGCGCAAATTCACTGGCCTCAAATACCATCGCATCACCGGCAAGGGTGGCTGGAAGGAACCGTACCGTCCCAATGTCGCACGCGAGCGATCGGCCGACCACGCGGCCAACTTTGTCCACAACCGGTCCAAGCAGATCGAGCATCTGCATGGCGTGCTTGGCATCGATCCTATCGTTCTCGCACCTTATGACGCCGAGCTCTACGGCCACTGGTGGTACGAGGGACCAGAGTTTCTCAACTACGTTTTCCGGAAGGCGAATTACGACCAGAGCGTCTTCCGCACCACGACGCCGGGCGAGTATCTCTCCAACTATTCGACGCAGCAGTTGGCCACGCCAAGCGCCTCATCCTGGGGCGCGGAGGGCTACTATAAGGTGTGGCTCGACGAACCGAACGCGTGGATCTATCCGCACCTCCACATGGCGGCAGGACGCATGATCGAGCTCGCCAATCAGTTCCGCGATTGTTACGGCCAGACCGATCGCGCGATGAAGCAAGCCGCGCGCGAACTGTTGCTGGCGCAATCGAGCGATTGGGCCTTTATTATGAAGACTGGCACCATGGTGCCGTACGCCGTCAAGCGGACACAGGATCACATCATGCGCTTCACGCGCCTCTACGAGCAGATCAAAAGCAATACGATCGACAATGATTTTCTCGGCAATTGCGAGTGGCGGAACAATATCTTCCCCAACATCAATTGGCGTTACTACATTTAGTTAGAGCGGCAAAAACCGCTGCCCATTGGAAGCAGCGGTTCTGAGATGCAATATCTGGGATCAGCTTTTTGCTGGAGGGGTTGGCGACGTTCCCGTTCCAGGTGTCACGCCGTTCGGCGGCGTAGAAGCGGCGCCCGTATTGCCCGAACCAGGTGTCGGCCCGGATGGCGCGATCGCTGGAGGTGGAACTCCCGGCTGTGGCGAGGAGCCGCTGCCCGGATAGTTCCCCGAAGGCGGCGTGGTCACGGCTCCGCTGTTGCTCCCTGAGGGAGAAGTCGGCGCTGCGACTTGGGCATTAATCGATTTGGTTGAAATGACGGCCACGAACAGAAGCGCGCCCAGAAATACACCGAGATTCTTGATAGTTTTCATAAGATCCTTCTCTTTCTTTATTGGACTGCGGTGGGCGAATTCGTCGATGAACCGGTGGTACCCGTCGGGCTCGTCCCGGCGGTGACGTTACCGACATTTTGATTCATGGCATTCGGGAACACATTGCCCGAGCCATTGCTGGACGGGTTCACCACGCCTGTGCCACTGCCCGAAGTTGTCCCGATCGGTGCGCGCGCCGCAGCATTTTGGGTCCCCGTTGTGGATGTTGCCCCAGTAACTGGAGTGGTGGAAGCGGTACCGTCATTGGCGGAGTTGCCATTGCTGGCGTTGCTTGTGGTATTGCCCGGGCTGCCCGCAGTCGCGGTGCTGCCGTTGCTCAGGCCGCTCGCGCTTCCGCTGCCGCCATTGGCAGTCGCGCCGCCGTTTAACGAACTCGCACTGGTGCTGGTACTGCCAGAGTTCAGGGAACTTTGTGGGCTACCAGCCGGAGCAACCGCGCTATTCGCTGCACTGGAACCGTTGGCACTGCCTAAACCGCTGGTGGTGGGAGATCGCCCACTCGCAGCCGTCCCTGCACCACCACTACTTGCGGAACCTGAGGAAGTTGCGCTCGATCCGGTGCTCGATGATCCGCTGCTGTGGCCTCCACCGGAGCTCGCTGCTCCGCCTGACGATCCACCACCTGAGGCACCGCCTCCCGCAGCACCTGCTGCATAAATTGTCTGAAGAGAAAGCGTCGAGGCGATGGCTGTGATCGCCAAAAGCCTCAGCGCCTTGCGGTGCTGGCTGTAGAGGAATGTTTTCATGCCTTCAGGGTTGCACCCGCCATGCCAGCAGCCCCCGCCTGACAGAAAACTCTCTCCTCGAACGTGTTGCGAAATACAGTCAGCCTAGCCATAGTGAAATTGGCCGTTACGTGCACGCAGCACGCCGCAAGATGCATGGATTTTCCCGCCCTTAAATCGGGTTCAGGAAGTAAGCCCAGCGATTTAGGCCCAACCTAATCCGTCAACTCAACATTCCAATACGCGAGATCGACGAAATGCTTCCACGAGTCGTCCCGCGCCTTGCTGAATTGGAGATGAAGCATCGGTCGCCACTTCGGCCGCTTCGGCTTGTGCAGCAGCTTGAGTCCGGCCTCGGGCGGCGTGCGGTTGCCTTTGCGGCTGTTGCACGGTACGCACGAACATACGATGTTCTCCCACGACGTTTCGCCTCCTCGATCGCGCGGGATGACGTGATCGAGGTTGAGGTCCTTACGATCAAATTTAATGCCGCAGTATTGGCAGGTGTTGTGGTCGCGCTCGAAGATGTTATGCCGCGTAAACTTCACTTCTTTCTTCGGCATGCGATCAAAAAAGAGGAGCAGAATGACCTTCGGCACCCGGATGGTAAACGAGACAGTGCTGACCACATCCGCACCCTCGTATCCGCGCGAAAAGCTGAACCATTGGTCAAACGTCATGGTCTGGAACGACCCGCTATCGGCCTCCACGACTTGGGCGTGGCCTTGGTAGAGAAGCATGAAGGCGCGCTTCACGCTGCAAATGTTGACGGCCTGCCAGAGACGATTGAGCACGAGGACGTTGTTGCTCAGGATCGCTTCCATAGATCCCCTTTTAGGTTCGAGAGGCCGATGGGCCCCGACTGCTGAAACGTTTGGTTATCACGTTGGGCAAGCTTGTTAGCAAGTCTGTGAATAACTGTCAATGGATGTCGCGTTACGTTGTGATGACGCGCGCTCATTACTTCACCGATCCGACAGGGGAATCGAGCTATCTGTCCGCACCACGTCCGCCGTTGTCCGAGAACTGGTTAATTCGTGCGGTCGTGGCGGACACCAGGTTCTGTTTCGGCATCAGGATTCTCGTCATCGCGGTCGGCTTGGCGCAACTGCTGGAGGTACCTCGTGCCGTTTACATGGGAAACGCGGGTCAAGGGTCCGGATTGGGCATGAGATTTGGCTACTCATCCACGACACCGCCGGCGGCCAAATGCTTTCCTGCCGCGCGCATGGGGCTGATTGCCGGGTTGGTCGATCGGACGAACGCGCCTAGATTATGCAGAAGAGGTGGCAAGGTTTAACTTGGGAATCAGAGCATCGTTTCGATTACTCGATTGAAGCCTTGCAGCGCGGGCACTTCCGATTATGCTCTACCCTTCTGAAATTTAATTTCTCTGTTCCTTTTCGATCTCCAATTTTCAGCTAAACTCAGTGTAGTCAGTTACGCCGTACCCCTATGAATTTCACCACGCAGGCCGCCGAGGATATTCTCAGCAAGATCGAACGCGATCCGGCCGAAGTGCGGCATTGGCGCCAGCTCCTCATCCTATGCTTTGACCAGAAGTCGATCGAGACGCTCCAGACGCTGCAGGTCATCCTCGCCGGCATCGAGGCGATTTGGAACCAGAAGAAGCAGAAGGCCAAGGAAGCCTACGAGGACGCGAAAGTGAAGCAGCGCTCCACCGGGAGCCGCGAGCCGCTACCCTCGACCACCGTCCAATCCGTAACGCTGAGCGTACGCCAAAAAGAAAACTTCATCAAGCTGGCCAAGGCGCCGCAGAATACCGCGCTGCTCTATCGATTTGGTCTTTTCCTCGAGGAAGATTTTGAACTGCCCGCCTCCGCCAAGCCTATTTACGAACGGGCCCTCGCTCTCGGACCAGAGGACTCATTGGTCGAGCAAAAACTGACCGAAGCCTTGAAGCGGGTCAGCGAAGGCGAACCGGAGACGACCCCACAGACAGCGGCGGAATCGGCCGAACTTGGTGCGGTCATCAGTGCGGAAACGATGGGCGTCAAGAGCCCGTCGCATCATCGCCCGAGTGCCGCCGCGTTGATCAAGCGCAGCGGTCGCCTTTCGGTCGATAAGGGCCGCATCAAGGCGAGCACGACGGCGACAATCAACCACGACTGGCCCGATATCCAGAAGAGGCTCGACGAGAAAATGGCGGCGTTGGTCACCCAGGCCACGGCCATTT
>CAZZWT010000119.1:0-9128 GCA_964657775.1 uncultured Candidatus Methylacidiphilales bacterium
GACATGCCCAGCGTGTTCGGCAACTCCACCCACTCGACGGCATCGACATACACCGCGAGATACCACTTATGCACCTCCTGTGGCTCCACGCCCAAGAGCAGCGCGAAAAGCCCGTTCACCATCAGCCGCTGGATATGGTGCGCGTAGCCCAGCTCAAGCGACTGGGTTAGCGCATGGTGCAGGCAATTCATCTCCGTCTTGCCCGTCCAATAAAAGGCAGGCAGCGGGGCGCGGGCGCCGAGATGATTCCGCTCCACATACTCCGGCATGAAGTGCCAGTAGATGCCCCGCACATACTCGCGCCAGCCGAGAATTTGGCGGATGAAACCCTCCACCGCGGCCAACGGCGCATGCTTTTGGTGCCAAGCCTTCTCGGCCGCAGCCAGCACCTCGCGCGGGTCGAGCAACTTCAGGTTCATCGCCGAGGAAAGACGCGAATGATAAAGCACCGCGTGCCCGGTCCACATCGCATCCTCGTAATCGCCGAAAAGCGGCAGGCGGTGCGCGATGAAATCGGCGAGAGCCTTGCGCGCATCGGCCGCTGTCACGGGCCAATCGAAGCGGTCGAGATCGCCCGGATGCTTCGGAAACAGCCGCCGTACTACGGCGATGACCTCACGCGTCGTTTCATCAGGCGCGAACGCCATCGGCCTGGGCACGAGCAGGCCCGGGCCTTCCTTGCCAAAACTCTTGCGATTCTCCACATCATAATTCCACTCGCCACCGGCCGGTTTTCCTCCCTGCATCAAAATGCCAGTGCGCTGCCGCAACTCGCGGTAGAAAAACTCCATGCGCAATTGCTTCCGCCCCTTGGCATGCGCGGCAAATTCGTCGCGCGTACAAAAGAAATGAAGGTCGGGCCGGACCTCCAGCTCCAGGCCCGAGGCTCGCACCGTTTTCTCCAGCGCCTGCGCCACGCGCCATTCCCCGGGCTCGACCACGACGACGCGCTGCGGCTTCAATCGAGGCAACGCGGCCTTCAATTCCCCGGCGAAGTTCCCCGCGTTCTCCTTCTCGTCCACCTCGCGATAATGAACGGTGATGCCGCGCTTGCGCAGCTCATCCCGAAAGTGGCGCATGGCGGAAAGAAAAAGCACGATACGCGTTTGCTGCGACCAGACGTGGGTCGATTCCTCCGCCACCTCCGCCATCCAGACCGCATCCAGCGCGGGGTCGAAGCCATCGAACGCCGCCGACGTTGCGCACAGTTGATCGCCCAGCACGAGGATGAGGTGGCGTACGGCGCGTTTCATTTCAGTCGCTCCGCCACGAGCCGGAGATCGGCCACGAAGTGGGCGTAATCCCGTGCCCGCGTTTCCTCATCCGGCGCGCGCAGCAGCGACGAAGGATGCACGGTGATAAACGTCTGCGGTGAAAATTCCGACGCGACAAATTGCCCGCGATCGCGCAGCACGCGCACGTCGGGGCCGAGCACCGTTTGCGCCGCCGTGCTGCCGAGGCATACGAGCACCTGCGGCGCGATGATCCGCATTTCCGCCTCCAGCCAGGGCCGGCAAGCCGCGATCTCGCGCGGCGACGCCTTCTTATGCAGCCGCCTTTTGCCTGAAGGCTCCCACTTAAAGTGCTTCACCGAATTGGTAACATAGGCCTGCTCGCGATCGATGCCCGCTTCCGCCAACGCGCGATCAAGCAACTGCCCGGCTGGTCCCACGAAGGGATGGCCCGCAAAGTCCTCCGCATCGCCCGGCTGCTCGCCGAGCAAGACCAGCTTCGCCTCGGGCGAGCCCTCGCCGAAAACGGTCTGCGTCGCGCCCTTATATAAGGGACACGCGCGGCAGCCCAGCGCGGCCTCGCGCACCGCCGCCAGCGACTTCGTCTCCGGCACGGGCGCCGTCGAAATTTCGGCCGCCTCCGGTTTCTTCGCGCGGCTTTTTGCCATCATGGAATTTACGCGGGCCGGCGCCTCCCGCAACAGGGCCGGGATAACCGCCGTCTCTGGCATGTTCTTCCAATATTTTCGCGGCATTTCCGCCTGCATGGCGTGGACCTTGACGCGCGCGGGATTGAAAATGTACGAGTAATATTTGATCCACAGCGCCTCGGTCGCGTCTTCCGTCGGCGCTTCCGATTTCGTCACGCCATCCGTAAAGCTCAGGCTTTTGCCATCCCAATGCGCGCACCGCTCCGGCGTCAGGATCGACCAGCACATGCCAGCAAAGCGATCGACGAAAAACGGCGCGTTGATCTCCACGATGTGATGCGCCGGCTCGAACCACGCCACGTACCACGTCTCGCCTTCATGCTGCACCGCGCGGAACCGCACGAACGCGCGCATCTTGTGCACATCGTGCCGGATCGCTTTTTCCCACTGGCGCAACTGGTGCACATCGGGATCGACCACGATCTGCATCAGCTCATGCTCACCATGCGTGATCCGCCACAGCACGCGATAAAGCAGCCCCCATCGCTCCGGATCGGAATGGCAGGAGACCTTCGCCGCCAGCTCCACAAAACTCTTCGGCACTTTCACGCGCGAGACCGGCCCGGCGTCCGCTTCGGCCTCCGCGCCGATGTCGAGCAGCGGCTGATCGGCACCCAATTCCTGCCACAAGATTTCCTCCGGCGCCCACTGCGCCTGCAGGGCGCGACGCGCGGCGCGCTGCCAGCCGGCGAAACTCGGTGCGAAGGTCACCTGCCGCATAAGCTAGACCTGCGCGGCGAACACATTCGGCGCGGGCGCGAAAAGCTCCATCTGCTTCGCGGGCGCGACCAGCTCACGCCATTTGCTGCTGCCGACCAGCGCCGGTTGATGATCGGCGGTGGTGACAAACGGCAGCGTTTTCTTCAACGGCACGCGCAGCCGCGTCAGGTCCGCCAGCGTCACGCGGTGCCAGCGGCGCACCTGGATCAGCCGATCGACGTTGCGCACGCCGAGGCCGGGCACGCGCAGCAAAGTCTCGCGCGGTGCGGTGTGGAGATCGACCGGGAATCGCGCCGGGTGCCGCAGCGCCCACGCCAGCTTCGGATCGATGCCGAGCGGCAAATCGGGCGCCTCGGGCGTGGTCAATTCCTCCACCTTAAAACCGTAAAAACGCAGCAACCAGTCCGCCTGGTAAAGCCGGTGCTCGCGCACGAGCGGCGGCGCGATCAGCGGCAGATTGCTCGCCGCATCAGGGATCGGGCTGAACGCGGAGTAATAAACGCGCCGCAACTTGTGCTCGCCATAGAGCGACGACGCCTGCTCCAAAATCTGCCGGTCCGCCGTCGGCGTCGCGCCCACGATCATCTGCGTGCTCTGGCCCGCCGGGGAAAACGGCGGCGCCTTGCGGCTTTCGCGCCGCTCTGCTTTTGCCTGCGTAATGCGCTCGCGAATGACCCCCATCGTCGAGCGAGTCCGCCCCAGATTTTTCTCCGGCGCGAGCTTCTCCAAATCGGCCGGAGTCGGCAATTCGACGTTGATGCTGATGCGGTCCGCCCAGCGCCCGGCCTCCGCGATCAACTCCGGCGCGGCCTCGGGAATCGTCTTGAGATGAATGTACCCGCGGAAGCCGTGCACCTCCCGCAACGTCCGCGCCACCTTCACCACCTGCTCCATCGTGTAGTCGGGGCTGCGAATAATCCCCGAGCTCAAAAACAGCCCCTCGATATAATTCCGCTTATAAAAATCGAGCGTGAGGTTGATTACTTCCTCCGGCGTAAAGCGCGCACGGCGCACATCGCTCGACACCCGGTTGATGCAATACTGGCAATCGTACGTGCAAAAATTCGTGAGCAGAATTTTCAGCAGCGAAACGCAACGCCCATCCGGCGTATAGCTATGGCAAATGCCGTTGCTGGTCGAACCAATGCCCCCATCGCGCGAGTTCCGTTTCTCGCTGCCGCTGCTGGCGCACGACGCGTCATACTTCGCCGCGTCGGCCAGAATCGAAAGCTTCGTTGCGACATCCACGAGGAAAGAATCGCCGCAAAGCGCGTGGGCCGCAAATAAATTTATATGCAGGTATAATAAACTTTTATTGCCAGCGACGATGGTGGTCGCAGTCCGGAAAGCGTGATCAAGCAAGTTAGCCGGCGCAGGCCCGTGCGCCGGGAGCCGTTCGCGCACATGCGTGTGGCGCACGCGCGACGGCCTGCGTTCTCGTACTAAAATAGCGCGTTCTTTTTAATTTGGATATCATGGCGTCCCGCAGACGGGACGCTTCCGGCGCAAGGGCCTGCGCCGGCTACCTTTTGCTTACGGCTCCAGATCCGGAAACTCGCGACGGATCTGCTGGATTTCCGCGAGATACTTGAGTTGCTCCAGCGCGGAAAGCTCGCTCGATTTCGCGGAGAGCATCAGCATCTGCAGGCGCTGCTGCTTCCATCGTTTCTCGAAATTGCGCACCAGTTTGTCGGCGTAACCTTCGGTCGATGTCTCCGTCGGCGCCGGGGGCGGCTCCATCAGCAGGCCGGTCAGATAATTGCGCGTGCGGTCGTCGCACTCCTCCAGGAATTGCGCAGCGCTTTCAAAGGCGTCGTGGGCGTGCGCCTCTAGCACCTGCCGGATCACCTCTGCGCCTTCGAGGCCCTCGAGCCACTTCGGATCCAGTTGCCGGCTGACCTGCGGCACGATCTCCGGATTCGACAGGAGAATCGAAAGCAACTCCGCCACGATCGGCGCGGGCGCGAGCGGCGCTTGCGGCTCCGGCGCGCCGGCGTCCTCCTCCGGCGTATCGTTCCCCGAGGTCGCGCGCGGATATTGGCTCTGCTGCAATTCCGCGCGACGCATCTGCGTCTCCGCCTTGCGCACTTCCTCGTCCAATGCCGCGCGCGGCACCTGCAGCCGGTTGGCCACCTGCAGCATGAATCCCTCGCGCTGCGCCGCATTCGGGATCTTCGCAATCACCACCGCCATCTTCGCCGCCACCGCGCCGCGGCCGCGCGGGCTCGTCACATCCTCCTCCGCGCAGGCCACATCGAGCAGGTGCTGCGTGTAATCCTTCGCGTTGTGCAGAATCGTCTGGAAAACCTCCACCGGCTGCTTGCGCAACAGGCTGTCCGGGTCCTCGCCCTGCGGGATGCGCGCGATGCGGACCTGCACATCCTCCTTGCGCAGCAAGTCGATCGCCCGGTTCGCCGCGTTCTGCCCCGCGCGATCCGCATCGAAGCAAACCACGACCTCGCCGCTCTCGCCCACCAGTCTTTTCAGTTTGCGTACATGATCGTCCGTGAACGCCGTCCCCTGCGGCGCGACCACGTTCTTAATCCCATGCTGCCAGCAGCGCATGAGATCGATCTGCCCCTCGCATAAAATTGCGCTTTTCGCCTCGATGATCGCGCGCTTCGTCTTGTTCAGGCCGAAAAGAATCTTGCTCTTGGTAAAGACCGGCGTCTCCGCCGAGTTGACGTACTTCTGCGCCTTCGCTTCCGGATCGAGAAGCCGCCCGCTGAACGCGACCACCTCGCCCGCGTCGTTGTGAATCGGGATCATCAGCCGCCCGCGAAAGAAATCGTACCGGCTCCCCCGCTCGGAAAGCCCCACCAGCTTGCCCGTTTCCAGCGTCTCCATGCTGTAACCGGCCTTCAGCGCCCAATTCATCGTCACTTCGTATCCGTCCGGCGCGTAGCCCAGGCCGAACTCCTCCGCCAAAGAATCGGGAAACTCGCGGCTGCGCAAATAGGCGCGCGCCGGTTCCGCGGCGGGATCGGTCTTCAGCAACCCACGCCACCACTTGGCCACCGCCGCATTCAACGTCAGCAATTCCTCCCGCCGGCTTTTCACCATCGGATCGTATGAGCCGCCGCCCGCCTCCGGGATAACGATATGCGCCCGCTGCGCCAGACGCCGGATCGCCTCCGGAAACGTCATGTTCTCCATCAGCATCAAAAACTTGAACACATCCCCGCCGTGCCCGCTGCTCCAGCATTTGAAGATCTGCTTTTCGGGGCTAACGAAAAAGGAGGGCGTTTTCTCCTTATTAAAGGGGCTGAGCGCGCTGTAATCCTTCCCCTTTTTCTTCAGCGGCACGTAGCTGCCGATGACATCGACAATGTCATTGGCGTTGCGCACCTGCTCCAGGATTTCGGGGGGAATCATGCCGGCCATGGGAAACCCACTTTATAACATGCGCGGGCAGATTCCTACTTTCACGCATCGCCAGACGAAATGATCTGCAACGTGGAATTGACTTTAGTTGCCGAATGATTACTATTATTCACATGAATAAAAAGCCCTTACCTTCTTTTCCCGAATCCGCACCTTACCACCTCGCCGCCTCTGCGCCGCGAGATCATTCCCATTCAGGCTCATTCAGGTTGATCCAGGCTGATTCATGAACATTCAGGATTGAGGAAGCCCCAGCCCGCACCGCTTGCCGCACACTCCCAGTTCGCTATTTTTCTAACAATATGATGAAAAGCCCCATCGAGCCCGTTTCTCCCCCCGCCCCGCTGCCGAGGTACCCTGCCAGCATCGCCGAGGCCATCCAGCCTGCCGTTGATCTCGGACTGATCGCCGGTGCCGTCGTGCTGGCCGCGACGAAGGACCGCGTGCTCGCGCTTGAATGCTACGGCTACGCCGATCTCGCCGCGCACAAGCCGATGGCGCCTGACACGATGTTCTGGATCGCCTCCATGACCAAGCCGATGACCTGCACCGCCCTGATGATGCTGGTCGATGAGGGCAAGGTAAGCGTCGATGATCCGGTGGAAAAATACCTGCCCGAGTTCGCGGGCCAGATGATGATCGCCGAGAAGGACGACGCGCATGTCGTGCTGAAGAAGCCGTCGCACCCGATCCGCGTCAGCGAAGTTCTTAATCATACCGGCGGCCTCGCGTTCTCCGCCCCGATTGAGCAACCGACCTTTGACCTGCTGCGCCTGCGCGATTCGGTCCGCGCGCATGCGATGCTCCCGCTCGAGTTCGAGCCGGGGACGAAATACCAGTATTCCAACGCGGGCACGAACACGGCTGGGCGCATTGTCGAGGTGGTGAGCGGCATGCCTTACGAGGTCTTCATGGCCCGCCGGATTTTCGGCCCGCTTGGCATGGATGACACCACGTTCTGGCCGACGGAAGAGCAACTGCCGCGCATCGCCAAAATCTATCGCGCGAAGGAGGACAAGAGCGGTCTCGAGGAAGCAACGCTCACGCAACTCAAATATCCGTTCAGCGATCGGACGCGCCAATCGATGCCGGCGGGCGGCCTTTTCTCCACCGCCAGCGACTGCGCCAGGTTCTGCCAGATGATTTTAAACGGCGGTGAATTCGCAGGTCGGCGCTATCTTTCCGCAGCGGCCGTCAGACAGATGACCTCGCGCCACACCCCGGAAAACTGGGAGGTCGGCTACGGCTTCGGCTGGGGCACTGCCGATGGCAAGTTCGGCCACGGCGGCGCCTACAAGACCGACATGACGATCGATCCGAAAACGGGGCTTATCACGGTTTTTCTCATTCACCACACCAACGACTGGCCGCACGAAGACGGGAAGACCCTGCGCCCCTCCTTTATCGTAGCGGCGGAGAAACTCCTGCCGTCGTGACTTCGGCACGGTCATTCCGGTAAAAAACCTGAGCCATGTTTGGACCCAAGACCATCTTCGATCCCGGTTACGCGGAGGAACAGCGCGAATTGGAGCGGCAGGGCCGGGGCGGCGGTAACAGCGGCCCGCTCGGTTTTCTCGGGCTGCCCTTGCTGGTCCCGACGCTGCTGACCTTCGGCGCCGTGCTGTATCCGCTTACGGCGCTCGCCACGCTTGCCGTCTGGTACACCTTCCGCCAGATTGCCGACGCGCTGCACCTGGTTGATATCCCCATGTACATCCTCACCTGCGGTCCGGCCGCCGTCATGATATGGATCGGTTGCCGATGGGACACGTGGCTGGGGCAAAACAAAGCGTACTGGTGGGCACGCCACATCGTGCGCAACATTCTCTTCGTCCTCTTGCTCATTCTCATGGCCTCGCACGATTCGAGCCGGGGCAAAACCGACACACAAATCCTGACCTGGTTCTTCTCGAACGACGAGACGCTGGGCGTGAGTGCCGTGGCGCTGGTTATTTTCAACATTCTGCTCATGGGACCTCGCGGCGACGTTAAAAGCTTCTGGCGCGACGGGATGGAACTCGCCCGGCTTCGGCCGGTGGATTTGGCGGATTGATGAGCTAATTCACTCCCAAGTGGACAGCTGCCGCGGCAAAACAAGCGCTTTTCCTCTCTTCCATCTGTGGCACAGTAATCACCTATGCAGACGTCCCACTTCGCGCCCCGCCAATTTCTTCCCGCCACGATCGACCTGACCGATACCGCGCAGCTCGCGCCCATCTTCGACCGGCTCGATGCCAGCCTGCTCGAGGTGGCGTCCGTTGGGGATCTCGAGGATTGGCTGCGCGACCACAGCGAGGTCAGCGCCGCGCTGGCGGAATCGTCGTCGCTCGCCTACATCCACATGACCTGCCAGACCGATGACGAGGCGAAGGAAAAGGCCTACATGCACATCGTCGAGGTGGTCGATCCGTGGCTGAAGCCGCGCCAATTCGCGCTCGCGCAGAAGCTCGTGGATTCGCCTTACTTCGGCCAGTTGCCGCCGCTCTATGAGGTCTACCGCCGCAGCGTCGCCACGCAGGTGAAATTGTACCGCGAGGAAAACGTCGCGCGCGAGACGGAGGTCGCCAAGTTGACGCAGCAGTACCAAAAAATCAGCGGCGGCATGACCGTGCAATTCGACGGCAAGGAGCAGACGCTCGCGCGCATGGGCCGCATCCAGGAAGAACCGGACCGTCCGCGCCGCGAAGCCGCGTGGAAGACCGTGGCCGAGCGCCGCCTGCAGGATGCCGACAAGCTGGAAGAACTCTTTGACCAGCTTCTCGTCCTGCGCAACGAAATCGCGAAGGCCGCCGGTTTCGCCGATTTCCGCGCCTACACGTTCGCCAGCTACGAGCGCTTCGATTACACGCCGGAGGATTGCCTCCGCTTCCACGACGCCATTGAGCATCACATCGTGCCGCTCGCGCGCGAATTGCAGAAGGAGCGCCAGCAGAAACTCGGGCTCGAAAAGCTGCGGCCGTGGGACCTCGCCGTCGATCCCGATCACAACCCGCCGCTGCGCCCCTTTGAGACATCCGCGGAGCTGGTGGAAAAGTGCCACGAGATTTTTGCCAAGCTCGATCCGCGCCTCGCCGATTATTAC
>CAZZWT010000120.1:0-9110 GCA_964657775.1 uncultured Candidatus Methylacidiphilales bacterium
CATCGTCGCCCTGAGCACGCCGCCTGGCGTCGCGGCCCTGGCGGTCATCCGTCTTAGCGGGCCGGAGAGTCGCGCGATCATTGAGCAACTCGTCATGGCAAAACTCGATGGTCAACCGGGCCACGCCGCTTATCGTACGCTCGCGCACGAGGGTAAAACGCTGGACGATGTGGTGCTGACGTTCTGGCGCGCGCCGGATTCCTACACGGGCGAGGACACGGTGGAAATTTCCTGCCACGGCAATCCGCACATCGTGGAGGCGATCGTGCAGGCGACGCTGGCGCTGGGTGCGCGCTCGGCGCGACCGGGTGAATTTACGCAGCGCGCGTTTCTCAACGACAAGCTTTCGCTGACGCAGGCGGAGGGCTTGCTCGACCTGCTTTACGCGCCGACGGAACGCGCGCTGGCCAGCGCCCGCGCGATGAAGGAGGGGCGGCTCGCGCTCGCGCTGGAATCGGTGCGCGCGGAGTTGATCGACCTGCTCAGCCATCTTGAGGCCAGCCTCGACTTTGCGGAGGAGGGGATCGAGCCGCACGTGGGGCCGGAGTTTTCCGCGCGCATCGAGGCGGAGCTGGAGCGGATCAACGGGCTCATCCGCACCGCGCCGCTGGGGCGGATTTTGCACGAGGGCGCGCTGGCCGTGATCGTGGGCGAGCCGAACGTGGGCAAGTCGAGCCTGCTGAATGCGCTGCTGCGCGAGGACCGCGCGATTGTCGCCGCCACGCCGGGCACCACGCGCGATTTGATCGAGGCGCCCTGCAACGTGCGCGGCCTGCCGCTGCGCCTGATCGACACGGCCGGCCAGCGCGATTCGACCGACCCGGTGGAGATCGAGGGCAATCGCCGCGCCAAAGCGCTTTTGCCGAAGGCGGAGCTGCTGCTCCATGTCGTCGAGGCGCATCAGCCTTACGCGCCGTCGGCGATTGAGTTGCCGGAAAATATTCCGAGCCTGCTCATCGCGAATAAATCCGACCTGGGCCGCCACGCTTCACTGCCAGCGGAGGCAATTTTGCTGAGCGCGCGCACGGGGGAAGGGCTCGACACGCTCGAGGCAAAAATTGAATCCGCGTTGCTGGCAGATGTCGCCGATGAAACGGAGACGGTGCTGACGATTAACGCACGCCAGAACGCCACGCTGCAGCGGGCCGCGCAATCGCTGACGCGCGCGCACACGGCGCTACGTGGTGCGGCTGGGCTGGAACTGGTCAGCGTGGAACTGCGCGATGCGCTCCACGACCTGGCCGAAGTTATCGGCGAGACGGATAACGAGGATATTCTGACGCGGCTCTTCCAGAATTTCTGTATCGGCAAATGAGCTAGGGTTTGACGATCATCATGAGATCGAGCGGCTCGGGCCACGGCAGCGGATGGAAGCCGATTTTAGCCGCGTTGATGCCGCGTGCCTGATGGCTCGTGCCGAAATAGGTCCCTGGATCGATGAAGGGCAGCGGCGTGATCGACTTATCGTCGTTCGCGATGCCCTGCGCGTAGGTGCCGATCTTGTTCCACTCCGAAGTTGGCAGGATGACCGCTTGCGGCCCCGGTTGGTTGAGGGCCGCCGCAATCTCGAAGGGATAGATGAACTTCACGTATTTCTGGGAGACACGGCGCGTCTCCCAGACGGCGTTGGGTTCCTGGAAATCGACGACGGAGATTTGCGTTTCCGGGGTGAAGGCCGCGCCGGCGTGGCGGACCAGTTCGCCGATGGGCGAGGGTGTGCCGTGGTTCGCCATGGCGATGGGAACAAGCACGCTGGTCAGGAGCGCGAGCGCGCCGCCGGTGATCCAGCCCATTTGCACGAGCGTGCCTTTGGGCAGGCCGGCCGACTCCCAGCGACGCGCGAAGGCGAGCGCGAGGAAAGGAAACGCGGGCAGCGTGTAGTGCGGCAGCTTGGTCACCATGAGCGTGAAGACGATGAAGATGAGCGCGGCGTTCAGCAGCAGGTACGAATCGGTGAGGTCCCACTTCCAGTTGGCGAAAAGCTTCCGGCGATGAATGACCAGCAGCGGCGACCAAGGCAGCGCGCTGAACCAAAACAGGATGACATAGAGCGGCAGGAAAAGCAGGTAGGAGCCCGCGCCCGAAGCGCCATGGCCTTGCAAGGTGGAAACCATTCGCAGGCCGACACCTTCGCTCAGGCCCTGTTTCCAGTAATCGCCGTTCGTCTCGATGTAGGCGGGGATGGCCCAGAGCAAGACGAGCGATGCGCCGATGACGAAGCTCTGTCCAATGCGAAACAGGAGGGGCCAGCCAGCCTGACGCGCGCACCAGAGAAGCGGTAGCAAGGGGAGCCATGCTTCCGGCCCCTTGGCGAGAAACCCGCCAGTCCAGCAAAGAGGAAGCAGCGCCCAACACCATGGGCTGGGCCGCGCCGGTATCTTTGGTTGAAGGATTTTCCAGCCGGTGAAGGCGGTCAGCGTCATGAAGAAAATCAGGAGCGCATCGGCAGTGGCGACGCGGCCTTGTTGCACCGCTTGCAAACAAAACGCGTAGAGCAACGCCGCGCCGACGCCGACTTGCGCGCTGCCGAGACGCATGCCCCACGTCACCAGCAGCAACGCGGTTCCGGCCGTGGCGAGGAGCGAGGGCAGACGCGCGGCGAAAGCGTTTTCGCCGAACACGCGATAGGCCACGGTCTGGCACCAGTAGATAAGCGGCGGCTTGGCGTAGCGCGGGTTGTTGTTGAACATCGGCACGATGTAGTTACCGCGCTGGATCATCTCGCGGCTCGCCTCGGCGAAGCGGGGTTCGTCGCGATCGAGGAGCGGCAGTAGCGCGGCCTGGGGAATCGACAGCGCGAGCACAGCGAGAAAAATCACCAAGCCCAGGCGCCAGTTGATCGGTGCGTCCATGGCTTAGACTTCCGGCTTGCGCCGCAGCAGTGCGACCCCGGCGACGAGGAAGGCGGCCAGCATTGCGCCGTCGCTGAGACTGTTGATGGTGCGGGCGCTCGGCGTATGACTGCCGAGGTGATAGTGCGCGGCATAAGTCATTGTCACGGTCGAATCCCCCGGCGGCACCTGCACGGCGCGCATGAGGTAATCGGCGCGCAGCAACTTCGCCTCGTGGCCATTCACCTGCACGGACCAGTCGCGGTCGTACTGGTCGTTGACCAGGACGTAGCCGCCCTTCGCGGCGCGCACGGACATCTCGATACGCGTCGGCGTGTAGACCTGCAGCCCCACCTCGCCCGCCACGGCACCGGTGGGCGAATCCGCCGACTTATCCGCAGCATCCAGCAAAACGGTGGCGCGCGGATCCCATTTCGCATCCTTCATCCGCGCCAATTCGTCTTCGGGAGACGTAAAAAATTCGGCACCGGGAATGAGCGTCGCCTTGCTCATATAATTCTTCATCGTCACGATCGCGTGGCTCGGCACATCCGGGTTGCCGGTCGGCACGATGGTGTAGCCCTCCGCGTGGTCGATGTTCGGCGCCACGCCGGCGTCCTGCTGCATTTGCTGGACGCCGCCCTCGGGCACGACCACATTCTTCACGCCGGCCAGAAACCAAATCTTTTCCTGCTGGCTGTCGAGCGTTTGCAGGAAATTATTGAGATCGTCTGGAATGCGCGAGGCTGCGGAGATATCGAGGCACGAAATATCCATGGCGGCGAACTGGTTTTGCAGCAGCTCGTTCAGCACCTGGTCCTGCGGCGCGACGCTGCAGCGCACCTCGTCGCCTTCGGCGCGCAGTGTGTCGAGCAGCGGATTCGTCTCGGTCAGGATCTTGATCGGAATCGGCTGGATGAATTGATCCGCCACCCACGCGAGTTGCAATACGGCCAGCGCGGCCAGTGACAGCGCGAGCGTCAACGGCAGATGTTCCGGCCGCAACATCTGCTGCCACGCGCGTTGGACAAGCGGATTCACCGGCTTCCAGGTGCGCAACGGTTCCGGTCGCCAGAGGAGAAATAGCACCACGCAAAAAAGAGCCATGACCACGAGCGCGAAAAAAGTCGAGCTGTGCAGCGTGCTCATGATGCCCGCGATCGCGGCCGGGTCGTAGCTTTCCTTCTGCAATTCATTCGAGAGAACCAGCGCGAGCGGATAGGTGCCGGCGAGGCCGAGCACGAGAAGCACCGCGATCGCGAGGGTGAACCCGGCCAGGCGCTGGCGCACGACCTTCGCCTCGGGATTCAGCGAGGCGAGCAGGTGCTCGACACCGACCGCGCTTAAAACCACCAGCGCGAAATTCGTCATCTCGAGCCACTTCAGCGGATTGCGCCATTTATCCATGAACGGCAATGCGAAGACCGGCTTGTAAAACGGTGTGTGCCAGCCCCACGAAAGCACCAGCGTGACGAAGCCGAGAAAGAGCAGCACGCGCCCGAAAAATTTCTGCCGATCGGTCAAGCGCGACGGGCCGAACATGCCGTCCCAGAGAAACAGCCCCACGCCGATCAACGCCAGCACAGTCGCCACGGTGCCAGTGGTGCTGATGGCGAGGTTGAGGTTGCGCGTGCCTTCGTGGTGCTTCGCGTACTCGGGCCACTCGCCGATCCAGCCCCAGTAGACGCCGTCGGGGTGATTCATGTGCCAGCCGAAAAAGCCAGGCACGAGATAGGTAAGCGTCTCCGCCGGGCCGAGGCTGAATTGCGTGACCAAGTCGTACAACTGAGTGCGATCCGTCGCGCCGGCCATTTTGACGCCCTCCACGTTGCTCTTGAAAATCGACAAAAGTGGCGCGAGCGCGACCAGCGCGGCCACGGCGACGCAGAGGATGAGCAGCGCGGCGCGGCGCAGCGTGGCGCCGTCATCGTGAGAAGTTGCCTGGCGAAAAATCGCCGCGATGTACAGCACACCGACGAGGATGCTGGCGATCGCGCCGCGATCGGGTTGCAGGCTCACCATCAAGCCGCAACTGGCGCCGCTGATGAGCGCGTAGGCCCAAAACCCGGTGCGTTCGGAGCGCAGCGCGCCCCAAGCGGCCAGCGCGAAGAACGGCCACGTGGCCATATAACCGTAGTGCCCCGGGTAAACGAACGGCAGAAGATCGCCCTGCCACGCGAAGATGACGCCGCCAAAAATCGACGCGGGGCGAGAGAGGCCAAACTCGCGCAGAAACGCAGCCATGGCGAGCAGGCCGAGCGTGGCGACGATAGGCGCGTAAGTGGTGAAGAACCACCACGGTGTCAGCATGGCCGCGGCGAGGCTGAGGGGCTGAAGGGCTTGCGGGAGGTAGGCCTGCCCGAGCCAGTTGAGGACCCGGTAGGTGCCATCGGGAGGGAAATGATAGGCCTGTTTCCAGAGATTGGAGGGGTTGATGTCGAGGGAGACGGGGACCTGATCGCCGAAGGTGAAAAACCGGCAGAGGTAAAGCTGAAGCAGCAGGGAGATCAACGCGACGACCCACAGCGAAGTCCACGGGCCCGGCGAGGCGTTATCCGGCGATTTCATCGACGATTCATAGCGGTGGAAAAGCATTCGTGGAAGTGCGATTCGATTTCGATGGCAGAAACCTCGGTCGCTGTTCCGAAATCCTTCATCGATTTCGGGTCTGCCGATATTCGCGCGGACTCTGGCCATAATGCTTTTTGAATCGCAGAGAAAGATGAAACGGCGACGAAAAGCCAACCTGGTCGGCGATTTGCGTCAACGTTTGGTTCGTATAGGATAGAAGATGCCGGACCTGAACCAGCCGCTGGGTTTCCAAAAACTGGGCAGGAGCCTGTCCCAACTGTCTCCGAAACAGGGCAGCAAAACGGGAGCGTGAAAAGCCAAAACGGGTGGCAATAGTTTCCAACGATTCCCGCTCAGTCAGGTGGCTCACCATCGCGTCGGCCGCCTCCTGAATGCGAGGGTGCTGGAAAGGATTTTCTTCGCGAGGATTGACTTGGCAGCAAAAGAGCACTGCGCGCTCCACGGCATTGTAGGCCAGGGCCTCATACCGGGGCAGGTTCGAGCGTCGGACCGAGTTGGCCAAGGATAATTCCTTGATGAACTTCCTCCTGCAATCCTTAGGGAGAAAGAGATGGCTCAAGCCTGGGCTCAATTCCGGCCAGGTAAACCATCGCCGAACCTCCGGACGCGGAATCCAATGAATCCATGCCTGCTTCCAATGGCCGGTGGCTTCGTGCTGACCATAGTCCTGCGGCGTGCCGGGTTGGTAAAGAAACACGTCGCCGGGCCCGGCCATCCATTCGCCCCCGGGGAAGCGGACCAAACAGCTTCCCGAATCGGTATAAACCAGAAGCCAGTCTTTCGTTCCCTTCGGTCGCCAGCCGTGAACCGGTCCTTGCGTTTTCATGTAGCCCAGATGAAGCGGGCCCGGCGACGGCGATGGCGTTATCTTGTGATCCCGCATTAGACGATTCTGTATGTTTTTGAGAGCCGCGTCGATTCTCAAAAACTGTGTCGCCCGGTAGTTTCCAGTGATGCCCTTTGACACCCTTGATTATCTCTTCGACCTGCGCGGTTATGTGATCCTTAAAAATGCGGTCGACGCCAACGATCTCAGCGAGCTCAACACCGCGCTTGATAACTTCCCTGATCTGCCCTACCTGGGCTGGCATGGAAATGTTCAGCGGCTTGACAACAACGGAGTGGCTGGCTTGGAGTTGCAAAATATTGTCGAAGGTGGCGAGCCGTTTGAAAAGCTGATCGATCACCCGGCGTGGATCCATCGCCTGCATCGCTATTGCGGCGAGGCGGAGACGTATGTGGACGGTCTTTTCATCGACGAATGCTTCGCTTCCGTTCGGCGATCCGGCGGTTTCTTTCCCATTCATTCCGGAGGCCAAAACGCCATTGTGCGGAATCAGTATCGGTTCGTGAACGGGAGATTTCGTTGCGGCCAGGTCAATATCCTCCTGGCCCTGACCGATATCGGTCCCGGTGACGGAGGAACCCTAGTCGTGCCCGGAAGCCATAAATCCAACTTCCTCCCGGAGGAAGTGTACCAAGTCTACCAAGACCGCAAAAACTACACGACTTTACCGGAAGGCGCGGTTGAGGTCCACCTTAAGGCGGGCGACGCGCTGCTCTTTGTCGATGCGCTCATGCACGGCGCAACCGAGAGAACCAATGCAGGCGAACGGCGGGCGGTGATCTACCGTTACGGCCCGATGTGGAGCAAAACGCGCCATGGATTCGAATATTCCGAAGAACTGCTGGCGCGACTCAATCCCGAGCGTCGGAAAATTCTGCGGCAAGACCCGCGGCGCTTGCCCGGTACCCAGTTTGGCGTCCTGCACTAGAGCACTCAATGTCCCTGACGCAGCTCAGACACCTCTTCGCCAAGTGGCATCGGTGCGTTCGGGTCCGCGATGGGGAAGAGGAGCTTGAACTTGGTGCCCTGGCCGAGTTTGGACTCGACCTGCACTTTGCTTTGGTGGTTCTCCATAATTTTTTTCACGATGGCGAGGCCGATGCCGGTGCCGGTTTCCTTGGTGGTGAGGAAGGGCGCGAAGAGGTTATCGATCTGCGCGGCGGACATGCCCTCGCCGTTGTCGCGCACGGCCAGTGCCATGTGGGGCTCGCCCTCAAACTCCTCAACCGCCGCGCTGAGCCGGAGCGAGCCGCCCTCGGGCATGGCCTGTGCGGCGTTGAGGATGAGGTTGAGCAAGACCTGCTCGACCTGCTCGCGATCGACGCGGAACAAAGGCAATTCGTCCGCCGCGCTGCTGCGAATATCGATGCCCTGCTGCTGCAATTTGTGGCGTGTAAGGAGGAAGACGTCGTCGAAAAGTTGCCGTGCGTGGATGGGCTCCTTGATCGGCTCCGAGGAGCGGGCGAAGGAGAGGACCTGGTCGAGAATGCGGTTCATCTGCCGCATTTTTTCGCTGATTAACTTGGCGTCGCGATGGGAGTTGTCGTCGAGCGCGATGCTTTCCATCAGCGCGTGAAAAAGCATCTGCACGACGGTGAGCGGGTTGCGGATTTCATGCGCGATTTCCGCCGCGAGCAGGCCGAGTGCGGAAAGACGCTCGCTGGCGCGGATTTTTTCCTCCATGTCGACGACGCGCGCGAGCAGGCGGCCCTTTTCAATGGCGACGGCGGAGAGATCGCCGAGCGTGCCGAGGATGCGCACTTCGTCGTTGGAAAAACGGTGGCGCTGCTGGGTGTAAACGGCGAGGACGCCGATGGCTTTTTCGTTGAAAAGGAGCGGCACGGCGAGCATGGAGACGAGCCGCTCCTTGCGCGCGATGTCGCCCTGGATGTAACCCTTTTCGCGGCCGACATCGACGACGGTGATGGGCTTGTGGCGCGTGACGACACTGCCGAGGAGCGAGTCCTCCGTGCGCAAATTGGGCTTGCCGCGATAGAGCTGCGAGCCGCCGTGGCAGGCGCGCAGGACGAGCTCGGTGCCGTCTTCATTGAGCAGGAAAACGGAGCAGAGCCGCGTTTTCATCAGGCGGTAGGTTTGCAGCGTGATTTGCTCGAGAATTTCGTCCGGGTTGGTTTCGGATAGGATCGTCTGCGCGGTATTGACGAGGCTGGTGAGTTGCCGGCCCTTGAGGCGAAGCTGGTCGATCTCCCACGCGAGCTCGAGCCAGTGCGCGGCCTCGGAGGCCATATCGACGAGGCGCTCTTCGTCCGTCTGGCTGAAGGCATCGACCTGGGTGGAATCGACGTTGAGCAGGCCGACGACCTGCCCGCGCATCTCGACCGGCACGGCCATTTCGGACCGGATTTTGGCGTTGAGCGCGACGTAACGTTTTTCCGTGCGGACATCGCCGGTGCGCAGCGGCTGGCCGGTGGTGGCGACCCAGCCGGTAATGCCCTCGCCGGGCTTGAGTTTGACTTTTTTGGCGCGCTCGCTGAGGCCGTGGCTGGCCTCGATGTCGAGCAGGCCGGAGTTGGGATTGACGAGGATGAAAGAGCCGGAGTCCGCGCGCGTGGAACGCACGGCGGCGGCGAGGATGCGGTCGATCGCCTTTTGCGGATGGAGCAGCGAGCGCAGGCCGCGGCCGCGCAGTTCGGCGAAGAGTGTGGGGCGCGTGGATTTTTTCATGATCCTGCTGCACCTTGAGCCGAGTTTTCGCCGAGATTTCCGGAGGGGTTGCAGAACCGATTGGAGGGTCCCTTTCTGCATCTAAGAAAGCTCTGCAACCCCTCCGGGGTTGTGACCTTTTTTTGTTCGGATACCGGTGGTGGCGACCGCTGCTG
>CAZZWT010000121.1:0-9077 GCA_964657775.1 uncultured Candidatus Methylacidiphilales bacterium
CAGGACCGTTGTGGAAGCGACGACGGGAGGCGCAGGCGGCATGGAAGGCGTCTTGGGAGCTGCCGGTGCGGGAACAGTTGGGGCCGCAAGAAGGGATTCAGCGGCTGCTGCCACGGCCGCGGCGGCTGGCGCAATTGGTTCCGGCGCGGGCGGCTGCACGGGGGTTCCAGCCACACCCGACGGAACGGTGGTCGGCTTGGGCAGCGGCGCCGTCACCATTGGCGGAGGCAGGTTGGGTGCGGCACCCGAGGCAATCTTCGGCGTGGGCGGAAGCGTCGTAACCGGAGGCGGCAGCGTTGGCGCGGGAGCGCCCACGGCCGTGGGAGATGGAGGCGGGGCGGGAGTGCGCGTGACGCTGGGCAACGTAGTGGTGACCGGGGGCGGCGGCAGGCTGGAGGCACCGGTGCCAGGCAACTTGGGCGCGGGGATGGTGGCGGAAACGGGAGGAGCCATCGGGGCTTTAGGCACCGGAGGCGGCACGACCGGCGCGGCGGCGGCAGGAGGAGCGGCACTTGCTGCCGGCTTGGGCACGGGCGGTGGCGGCAGGATGGGAGCAGCCGAGGCGGCGGGAATTGCAGGCGGCACCGCTGCGGCGGGCGGGGGCGGCGGCGGATTCAAGATAGCGGAAGGCTTGACCATGGGCGCGGTCACGTTGACCGGCGGCGGTAAAGTCGGGGCCGCGCTGGCTGGGATCGGCGCGGGTGCCGTCGGCGCGGGAGGAAGCGAGTCAACCTTGGCCGCAGGGATGGGTGGGGGCGGGGTCTTCAACGCTGGCGGCGTAGCAGGCATCGGAGGCGGCGTGGCCTTGGCGACCGGAACGGGCACAGGAATCGGCGACGGAGCGGGATCGAGGGGATGGGTGACGGCACCGGGGCCGCTTGGGGCCTGCGGGAGATCGGAGACGCGGAGGGAAACAGTTGGCTTCTTGGCGCGAACAATAAGAGGAGCCATTTCCTTCGGCTGACCTAAGCCAGGCGTGACGCCGGCCTGCGCAGGGGAAGGAATTGGAGGCGGGGTCGCCAATGTGGGCTGCGGAGTCAGCGGAGCGGGAGGCGAAATGGGAGGCGGAAGCGGTGGGGCTTTGGGGGTCGAGCTGGCAGGCGCCTTACTCACGACGGGGAGCGGCTGGGTCTGCGGCAAGGCGGGCGGCTTGGAGCCGTGCGGGACGGGCTCGAGGTCATCCGGGCGCTGTACGGAACCCGTCTGGACGAAAACCTTGGCCTGTGGATTGGCCACGATGACGCGCGGCGGCGGCACCACCATGCGGCCGGACGAGGTGGCGAGGTCAGCCGCAGGAGTGAGGCTCGGCGGGACGGGGGCGGGCGCACCAGTCGAACTGGCCGGACGCGGAGGCAAAGCCGAAGGAGCAGGTGCGCCGATGGTGCCGAGCGTGACCTTGCCGGACGGTGGCTTCTGGGGAAAAAGGGGCGTCGTCTTGGCGCTGGGCGGCGCACCCGTGAGGGGCGGCGCAGCGGGGCGGGCCGGCGGAGGCGTGACGTTCCCCGTCGGGGACTTGGTGATGCTGGGAATTGGCTTGGTCACCGCGGTCGACCAAGCTGGCGGGACGTTCGTAACCGGGGCGGGCTCGAGCTGGCCCGACGTGTTCATCGGCAGAGTGGTTGCCGCCGAGACATTTGGGCGGGGCGTGGTGATCTTGGACGAGGCCGGTTTGAGAGGGCGTGGCGGCAGGCTGATGCGTAGCGTTTCGCGCTTCGGCGCGTTCGGATCCGCGCCCTCGGGAGTTGCAGAATCGGCCATAGTGAATCCTTTTTATAGTTATTTCGGAAAATGTTCAATGGTGAAATTCGCAATCGTAACGTATTTATGATGTTGCGGGGCTTTCCACCTTAGGCGTGTGTCCGATCTGTCATTTGCCAGCTTCTTTAGTGGATGTAACGTGGTTCAAGGCCTTCTTGGCCGTCAAAAAGTCCATGTCGCTTCCCCCCGCCAAGATTTTGCTCGTAGAGGATAACGAGCTCGACGCCCTTCTCCTGCAAGAGGCGCTGAAGAAGGCGGCGACGACGAAGCTGGAGATGTTGCTGGCTGGCACCGTGGGCGAGGCGCTGAAGCTGCTGGAGGAGCACCAGTTCGACCTGATTCTCTCCGACCTGAACCTCCCGGATGGCCAGGGAATGGACACTTTTACTCGAATCCAAGGGCGCGCCCATACGACTCCCATCATCCTTTTGACCGGCTACGAAAGCGAGAGCCTGGGACTGGAGGCGGTCCGCGCCGGGGCGCAGGAGTATCTCCTTAAAGGCTCGATGAACGAGAAGGCGTTATGGCGGGTGATTTCCTACGCGATCGAGCGCGGCACGCTGGAGAAGGCGCTGCGCGATAGCGAAAAGCGGTACCGTCGACTACTCGATTCCGTGACGGACTATATTTACACCGTGAAGTTGGAGCATGGCCGACCGGTCTCGACCATCCACGGCCCGGGTTGCGTGCGGGTGACCGGCTACACACCGGAAGATTTTGCCAACGACCCGAACTTGTGGCATCGCATGGTGCGCGAGGAGGACCGGATGCTGGTACTGAAGCAGGCGGCGCGGGTGTTGGGCGGGGAATGCACGGTGCTGGAACACCGCATCATCCACAAAGGCGGGGCGATTCGATGGGTGCGGCACACCCCGGTGCTGCGCCGGGACGATAGGGAGCAGTTGATTGAGTATGACGGGCTGATTTCCGACATTACCGAGCGGAAGGAGGCGGAGGCGGCGCTCCGCAAAGCGGTGGATGACCTACAGAAATCGCAGGCGGCTTTGCAATCGGCGCATTTGCAATTGATCCAGGCCGAGAAGATGGAAAGCGTGGGCCGGATGGCGGCGGGCGTGGCGCACGAGGTGCAGAATCCCCTGCAGATTTTATTGATGAGCCTGGATTACCTCGGCGGGCGGATGGCGGAGGCGAAGGATCCGGTGCTGGATGGCGTGATCACGGATATGCGCGCCGCAGCGAAGCGGGCGGACCTGATTATCCGCGGTCTGCTCGATTTCTCCCACTCGGACAAGCTGGAACTGGTGCCGCAGGATTTGAATACGCTGATTGAGAAGGCGCTCCTTCTGATTGGGCACAACCTGGCGGTGAACCATGTGAAGTTGCAGACGGACCTTACCCCCGGCCTGCCGCAACTGGCGCTGGATGGAGTGAAGATCGAGCAGGTGTTCGTGAATCTCTGCACGAATGCGATCGATGCGATGCCGAAAGGCGGGACGCTGACGGTGCGCACGTTCGCCGAGAAGCTGGCCGAAACCCATCGCGACCCCGGCGCGCGCGAGGCATGCCACTTTTATGCGGGCGATACGGCTGTCGTTGTGGAGGTGACGGATACGGGGACGGGCATCCCGCAGGAGGTGTTGCGGAAGATTTTCGATCCGTTCTTTACCACCAAGGCGACGGGCAAAGGCACGGGGTTGGGACTGGCGATTGTGCGGCGCATCCTGGAATTGCACTGCGGTCTCATTCAAGTGTGGAACCGGCCGGAGGGTGGCGCCTGTTTCCGGCTGATGTTCAAGGCGAAGAATTGCGGCGCGGCGTGAGACTTCCGGTTGCAAGTGTGCCCGGCGATGCAAACTTGGGAGAAGAGCGAGAGACCCTTTATGAAGAAAAAAGTTTTGATTATTGATGATGAGACGGCGTTCACCAATATCGTCAAGCTGACGCTGGAGGCGAAGGGCACGTATGAGGTTTGCGTGGAGAATGACTCGCGCCATGCCATCGCCGCGGCGCGGAAATTTTGGCCGGACATTATTATCCTAGATGTGGTGATGCCGGAGCTGGACGGCGGCGAGGTGCACATGCAGTTGCAAGCCGACCCGGTGTTGAAGCATACGCCGGTTATTTTTCTGACCGCGATCGTGCGCAAGAAGGAAGTGGACGAGCACGCGGGAATGATCGGCGGTTCGTTCTACCTGGCGAAGCCGGTGAGCGCGGATGACCTGATCGCGGCGATTGAGAACCACAGCCGGGTCAAATCGGGCGCGCTGGAAGCGCCGGCGGTGGATGGGGTTTATAAGATTTAGCGATTTTCCACTTTCGTTTCTCTCTCGATTCGACGAAGGCGAAATGTGCAAGCGGCGAACGTGTAACAAGTGGGGTTACCGCTTAACTCTTTCGTCGCCAAAATCACGCCAATTCCTCACCAGATAGCCAACTTATCTCCACATCACTGGTCTAGGCTCACTGGCGCGGAGAACGCTGATAGGCGTTTCTCCCAGCTAAAACAACCCACCAAATATCACTGGAGAAAAGAATGAAAAAACTACTGCTCATCATCATTGGAATGTCCGCCATTTCCGCCTCAGCCCAAGCGCAAAGCCTTAACTTTGACTTCAGTTTCGCTGCAGGTAGCGGCAAGGTCGTAACGGGCGAGATCTTTGGCCTCTCGAATAACGCGACCGTCGCTCCTACATCCGTGGTCATTTTTTCGGATAGCGGTTCTGGCAGCGGCACGCGAACGTCGTCTGGAAGCGGACTTACCTCCGACCTAACCTTGACCCTACATCCTTCGAATACCGGTAGCGAGGCAATCACGGTTACCAACGATCAAATTACGGCCTTCAATCCAGGTGCTCCCGCCGTCGCCCAGAATACCGAAGAGTGGACCTCCGGAGGAACGACTCCCAGCTACCAATTGGGTCTCGACATTGTCGACGTCAATCCTTACGGCGGCTACTTTTATAACACCCCGGGCAGCAAATTCCTGATCCAATCGGGCAGCGCGGCGACCTTTACGGTTGCGTCGGTTCCCGAACCCTCCTCGTGGGCTTTGGCTCTGCTCTGCGTCGGATTGTTCGTTTATCTGCGCCGTCGCGCTGTCCGCGCCTAAAGTCCGGTTCGTCAGGTCAACCCCCGTCTCGGTGCGGCCGGGACGGGGCCCAATTCAACCTTGGGGCAAGCGTAGCAGGCCGAGGATGCGATCCAAGTCTTCCGGCGAAAAATACTGGATCTCGATCTTGCCCGCGCTGGCCTTGCCGACGATGCGGACGCGCGTGCCGACGTGTTGTTGCAGGCGCTTCTCGAGATCGGCGAAGATGGCCTCGCTGGTGACGGCGGCAGCTTTGCGTTTCGTCGCGGGCTTGGTGCCGGCACGCATGGAATCGATCAGGCGCTCGGTGGCGCGGACGGTGAGGTTCTCCTTGCGGATACGCTCGGCGGCGAGAAGTTGCTCTTCCTCGCGCTCGAGCCCGAGCAGCACCTTGGCGTGGCCGACGCTGAGATCGTTGGAGGAAATCCACGAGCGGATTTGTTCCGGCAAACCAAGCAGGCGCACCGAGTTCGCAATGGTGACGCGCCCCTTGCCGACCTGTTGCGCGACCTGCTCCTGCGTGAGCGTGAATTCCTTCATGAGGCGCGCGTAGGCTTCGGCCTCCTCGATGGGGCTGAGGTCGGCGCGCTGGAGATTTTCGATGAGCGCCAGCTCGAGCACGTCGCGGTTGCTGGCTTCGCGCACGATGACAGGCAGCGTCTCGAGCCCCGCCTCGCCCGACGCGCGCCAGCGGCGTTCACCCGCGATGAGCTCGTACTTGCCGTTGACCAGCCGGACGATGAGCGGCTGGATGATGCCGCGCTCCTTAATGGAATCGACGAGCTCGGTCAGCTCCTCGGGCCGGAAGGTTTTGCGCGGTTGCAGCGGGCTCGGGACGATGACGGAGCGGGAAACCTGACGGATCGTTTCACCCTTTTCCGCGATCGGTTCCGGAGTCGCGAGTTTGCTCGCCGTACCCATGAGGGCGCTGAGGCCCTTGCCTAATGCTGCTGCTTTTGCCATCCCCGATTTTGTTGGAAGCCTGCGCGGAGGCAAGCTTATCCGGCGGGGCATTTCCAACATTGCCGCGAATGCGGACGGGGGGCAACCGAATCGCTGCGAAACAATTATTCCAGAGGGTCGGCCTCCGGCCCGACCCTGACTTTACGACTTACTTTTGCTTCCGGCGTTGCTTCGCTTCTTCAACTTGGCGACGGAAGTTGGCGCTCCATTCGTCTGCGGTAACGATTGGAGGCGGCTTGTCAGCGTTAGAAACGCGAAGTGCCTCCTGGTAATCATCGGATCCATATTCCGGGCAGTGCTTCACCGCAGCGGTGAATGCTGGAGGCGGCAGATATCCGTGCGATTCGATATAATGGACGATGCCACTGGGAGCCGCATAAACAACACCTTCGCCGGGCACGATTAGCATTTCCTGCGACCAACCAATGCCAAGAAGATCACTCGTATCCGTTTCGCAAAGGGAACAATGATGGACGCCCCTAAATCGCAAATGCGAATACTTCGAACGACTCAGCGGAACAAATCCTCTCAATTTCTCGAGGACGGATTTATCGCAGGTTCCACGATTGAATTCGTGAGAGGATTCTAACCAACCGATTGATAAGAATGGAGCACGCCAACTGGCTGAATCGTAGCCGCCGGGATGATAGTCGCATGGCGACAAGTCAGCGTAGTGCATGGAAAGAAATCAGGGTCGGGCCGGAGGCCGACCCTCCGGGAAATCTCGATTACGCCGTCCGCTTCTTCACATCTTCCTGCACCTCGTCCCACCAGCGGTCGAGGAACGCTTTGCGTTCGGCCTTGATCGCGGCGAGGTCGCCGGTGGCCTCGGCGCGGGTGAGGAAGTAGAACTTGATCTTCGGCTCCGTGCCGCTGCCGCGGACGACCATGCGGCTGCCGTCGGCGAGATGGAAGAGGAGCATCGTTTCCTTGGGGATCTTCTTCCCGTCGGCATCGGCGAAATCCTGCAGACCGAAGTCGTCCACGCCGGTCACGGCCTGGCCTTGATACGCGGGCGGGGGCGAGGAGCGGAACGAGGCGAGCAGCTTCTGGATCGCCGCCGCGCCGGACGCGCCCTCGAAGGTGAGCGTGCCGAGTTTCTCGGAATAGTAGCCCATCTCGCGATAAATATTATCGAGGTACTCGACCAGCGTCAGCCCCTGCGACTTTGCCCACGCCGCGACTTCCGCGAACATCAGCACCGCCGCATTCGCGTCCTTGTCGCGCACGTAATCGCCGCCGGTATAGCCGTAACTTTCCTCACCGCCGAAGATGACGAACTTGCTGTGGATGAGCGCCGCCGCGCGCTTCTGCGCCGACGAGAGCTTCGCGTATTCCGGCCCGCCGTGCGCCTTCTCGTAGTCGTGCATTTTCTCGCCGATGTACTTGAAGCCGGTCAGCGTATCGATGCAACCGACGCCAAAATGCTCGGCGATTTTTTTCTGCAGATCAGTCGTCACAAACGTCTTGATGATGACGCCATTTTTGCGATTGGAATCGGTAATAATGCCCTGCGCGATCATGCGCGAGGTGCGGTAGTAGGCCATGATCGACCCGATCATGTTCCCGGTGAGCAGCACCATTTTCCCCTCCGCATCACGCACGGCCACGCCCATGCGGTCCGCGTCCGGGTCGGTCGCGAGCACGATGTCGGCCTTCTCCTCTTCGGCTTGCGCGATAGCCAGGGTCAGCGCTTCGGCGTTCTCCGGATTCGGCGATTTCACGGTGGGGAAACGGCCATCGCCCACGGCTTGTTTCGCCACGATGGAATACTTGAAACCGAATTGATCGAGCAGCGCGGGCACGGCGCGGATGCCGGTGCCATGCAGCGGCGTGTAGACAAACTTGATCTTGTTCGCGGTTTCGAGCACGGCTTGTTGCTCCAGGAGCAGACTGCCCACTGCATCGCGGTAGATCACATCCATCTCCGGCTCGAGGATGATGGTCTTGCCTGGCGTCTGGATCGTGCCGAGGAGCGCGGGCAAGGCGGTGGAATCCTCCGACAATTTCTTGAATTGCGCTGTGATGCCCGACGCGTGCGGCTCAACCACTTGCCCGCCGTCCGCGCTGTAGAATTTCATGCCATTGTCGTGCGGCGGATTGTGGCTGGCGGTGATCATGATGCCGGCCTTGGCGCCGGTCATGCGCGTGGTGAAGGAGAGCTGCGGCGTGGAGCGATCCTCCGGGAAAAGCATGGCGTCGATGCCAAGCGCATTCAGCGCCTGCGCCGCGACCTGCGCGAATTCGGGCGAGAAGTACCGCGTATCGTGCGCGATGACGACGCTGCACTTTTCGCCGGGGTAGCCTTCCAGGAGATACGCGCCGAGCGCGGAGACGGCGCGGTGGACGTTGCCGTAGTTGAGCATGTTGGTGCCGGTGCCGGGGAACTCGGGGCGGTCGAGCGCCTGCAGTGTGCCCGTCTCCCCCTTGGTCACGATCTTGCCCATGGTGCGGCCGCGCATGCCGCCGGTGCCGAAGGCGAGGTCACGGTAGAAGCGGTCGTCGAGCTCGGTCCAGGCCTGCGCGGCGATCAGCTCGTCGATGCTGGCACGCTCGACGTCGGTCGCGCCGGGGTCGTTATAGACGCGCGCGAGATTCGTCTGCGTGGAAGGGAGAAGTTTCGCGGTGGCGGCGGCCGGGAGTTGAAGGGGCGTAGGCATACGTCCTCAAATTATAGCCAGCCCCGTGCCTGAAACAATCACGGAGGGGAAAGTTTCACGCAAAGGGCAAAGGCGCAACAGAAAGGCAGGAAGAAGAAACGGTCGGGTGGCCCGGGCTGCTTGTTGCCCTGGTGCGGGAGCGCGTCGGCGCGCGGACGCACAGGAAGCGAACGTTCGCATGAGGAAATGCATTTGTTCTTGGAAGGAACTGCATTGCTTCCTGTCGCCCGCTGCTGCGGACAACCCGGGCAACAAGTAGCCCGGGCCACCCGGCCGTTTTTGCCAAGCACCCTCCCTTCTCTTTCCTCTTCAGCCCTCTGTGCGAAACCTGTTCCCTGCCCCTCGGTTTTCCGAGCAGGATCGGAAGTAAAACCGCCTCAGCAAGCGCCTTCCCAGTGCAACTTGGGAACGAGGAAGTTGCCACAAAGTTACTGGACCTTTGTATCGACTTTCGAAGCCTGGGACCAGAATTACGCGGTTCGCATGTATCTCAGGAGGGAATCCGCCTTTGCGGCGACATCTGTGTCCAATTCGATTGCGAGGATGGGAACTGTCGACGTTCCCATCAAGACCGCCGCGCATAAGAATAAGATGAGACCTCTGCGAAAGTCCGTCTGAATAAGCCGGAGGCTTTACAGAGCCGTAGC
>CAZZWT010000122.1:0-9039 GCA_964657775.1 uncultured Candidatus Methylacidiphilales bacterium
TCTTGTCGCTCCGCCAAGCCTCCGCGACCCGGACAACGAGTTGTCCGGGCTACCCGAAAGGGGATTCCTTTAGCGTGGCCTCTGCGATGAAAACTATTTCTTCACGCGCGGATCGAGCGTGTCGCGCAAACCATCGCCGAGGAAGTTCAGGGCCAGCAGCGTCAGCGTCATCACGCCGCCGGGGAAGACAAGCATCCACCAGTAGAGCTCCAGCGGATTGATCAGCCCGGCTGCGTCGGAGACGAGGGTGCCCCAACTGGCCAGCGGGGCGGGCACGCCGACGCCGAGAAAGCTCATGAACGATTCGTCCAGTATGATGGCCGGGACGGTGAGCGTGAGATAGACGACGATGATGCCGGTCAGGTTGGGGAAAAGATGCTGCCACAAAATGCGCAAGTGCGACTGCCCCAGCGCGAGCGACGCCGCGACGAATTGCTGCTCCTTGAGCACGAGGACCTGCCCGCGAATGATGCGCGCCATGGTGAGCCATTCGGTCAGGCCCAGGAACACGACGATGAGCACGAGCCGCGGCGGCACCGCGGTGAAGCCGACGTCCTTGAGCCAATTGGCGACCGGCGCGTCGAGCGTGGTGACGAGCACAATCACGAGCACCAGCGTGGGCAGCGAATAGATGATTTCCACCACGCGCATCATCAGGTTATCCACGCGCCCGCCAGCGTAGCCGCTGATCATGCCATAGGTGACGCCGATCGTGAAGCTGACCAGCGTGCCGAGCGCCGCGACAACGAGCGAAATTTGCGCGCCATAGAGCGTGCGCGCGAGCAGGTCGTGCCCATTGACGTCAGTGCCAAACGGGTGCTCACGCGACGGCGGCAACAGGGAGGCGTTGGAAATTTCGTCGTAGGTGTGACCGGTGAATTTGGGATCGAGATAGCTGATGATCGCCAGCACCGTGATGAGGAGCACGAACGCCGCGCACGCGAGCAGGAATAGATCGCGCCGCACCACGCCGAGGAAAAGGGTGAGGGTTCTCATTGCCGCGTCCGCTTCTGGGTGGCCCGGACCACTTGTTGTCCGGGTTCGTGCAAACCCTTTTGCACGAACAGGAGGTCACCGGTGATACTCGGAGTTGTCGAAGCGTTGTTCCATGATCTCGGGCGACCTCCTGTTCGCGTGGAATGTCTCCACGCGAACCCGGACAACAAGTTGTCCGGGCCACCCCACGCATCGTCGATCGCGCACCTCCTCATTGCAGCTTTACCCTCCGGTCCACCACAAAGTATAAAATGTCCGCGAGCAAATTGAATGCGATGAGGAACAGGCTAAAAACCAGCACCACGCCGGAGGTCATGAACGGGTCGAAATTCAGCGCGCTGTTCACGAAGAACGGCCCGATGCCCGGGATGCCAAACAGCGTCTCGATCACGATGGAGCCGGTCAGAATCCCCGCCGCCGCGGGGCCGCTAAAACCGATGACCGGCAGGATCGCCACCTTCAACGCATGGCGGAAAAGCACTGCGTCGTTAGAAAGGCCCTTCGCGCGTGCCGTGCGGACGAAATCGAGCTTCAGCACCTCGAGCAAACTGCCGCGCGTCAGCCGCGCGATGGTGGCGGCGAAGGGAATAGAGAGGCAGAGCGCCGGCAAAATAATCTGGTCCGGCGAACCCCAGCCCGCCACCGGCAAGAGGTGCAGCCAGATCGCCAGGATCATCACCAGCACCGGCGCGGAGACGAAGGTGGGAATCGAAATCCCCAACAGCGCGATCAGCATCAGCCCGCGATCGCCCCATTCGTTATGCCGCACCGCCGCCCAGCCGCCGAACGTGATGCCGAAGAGCAGCGCCAGAAAATAGGCCACCGCGCCCAGCGTCATCGAGACCGGCAACGCTTGCGCGATGATCTCGTTGACCGTGCGATTGCGGTATTGCGTGGAGAGGCTCAGGTCGCCATGCACCACTTTCCACAAGTATTGCTCGTATTGGTGCGTGATGGTGCCGTGCAGGTCGTACTGCACTTCGAGCTGATCCATGATTTCCTTCGGAATTTTCTTCTCCGTGGTAAACGGATTTCCCGGCGCGCTCCGCACCAAAAAGAAGGTCAGTGTCACCACGATGAACAGCACCGGAATCGCCTGCAGCAAGCGGCGGAAGATCAAGGCAATCATGAAGCAAACCCCGCGCTGTTTTTTTCCACTCCGTCATCCTGAGCGAAAGCGAGCCACCGATTTTTCTTATCGGAACACTTCGCCGAGCCTGAGTCGAAGGACCTAGCCTGCGTAAACAGAGAGTACACCCGAGACGGAGTGCTTCGCTGCAAAGAGGCGGTTAATTGGCTTGAAGGGGATCCAACCCCCTTCGCAGCGGGCGCCGAAAGGAAATTGCGGCTACGTCCTTCGACTGCGCTCGGGCGATATCGCTCCGGAAAAAGGGCACGCTCCGCCTCGCTCCGCTCAGGATGACGGACGCTTTTTGAGAGCGTCATGGTACGCGCCCTCATTTCGTCTTCCCCGGCAAATAAAATTCCCCCCAGCGATGATCATCGACAAAGTTCGGCTCAAATCCGCCGACCTTCTCCGGGTAATAAAGCGACATGCCGACCCAAAAATAAACCGGCACGATTGGCACCTGGTCCTCCACCAAAATCTTTTCCATGTCGTGCAGGATCTTCATCCGCGCCGCGGGATCAGCCGTGTTTTCTGACTGGGCCAGCATCGCATCGTATTGCGGATCGCCCCAGCCCGTCTGGTTGTTGCCGCCATCGGTCACGAACATGTCGATGAACGTCTGCGGGTCGTTGTAATCGCCGATCCACGCGGAGAGCGACAGGTCGAAATCGATGAGCTGTTGCGTGTTCAGGTAAACCTTCCACTCTTGCCCGCGCAGATGAATGGAAGTGATGCCGAGATCGCGCGCCCACAACGCCTGAATCTCCTCCGACACTTGCTGCGCAGTCCCGCGCGAGGCGTAGAGCAGGTTCACCTCGGGGAAACCCTTCCCGCCCGGGTAACCTGCATCGGCCAGCAGCTTCCTTGCTTGCTCCACATTATAAGAGAGCCCCGCCGGCGGCACATAGCCCGCGTTGCCCGGGGGCACCAGCGTATTCGCGATCGGCTCGCCGCAGCGCGTGATCTTCGTCACGATGTCCTGCTTGTCCAGCGCCAGCGCCAAGGCCTGCCGCACCCGCACATCGTCGAACGGTTTACGCTTCACGTTGAACCGCATGAACGACGTGGCACCAAACGGGCTCGCGTGAAAATAGGGTTTGTCCTTCATGTCCTTCACCAGCGTCGAGGGAATGCTGCGCGTATCCAGCACCAGGTCGCTCTTGCGCGAATAAAAAAGGTTGAACACCGCGGTCGGGCTGTTCGTCGGCAGCACCTTGATCCGATGCACGCCCACCGGTCGCCAGTAGTAGGGATTCGCCTCGACCAGAATGTAATCGTTGAGCCGCCATTCCTTCAGCACGTAGGGCCCGTTGCTCACCATATTGCCCGGCTTGATCCAGTCCTGCCCATACTTCTTGATCGTCGCGACCGGCTCCGGCACCAGCGTCTGGAACGAGGTCAGCTCCAGGAAGAACGCCGTCGGGTGCGTGAGCGAAACCACCAGCGTGTGATCATCCGGCGCCTTCACGCCCACTTGCGAGAAATCCTTGATCTTCCCGTTCGCGTAATCCTCCGCGTTGCGCAGATAGAATAGTTGATAGGCATATTCCGAGGCCGTCTCGGGATTCAACACGCGCTCCCAGCCCTTCACAAAATCATCCGCGACCAGCGGCTCGCCGTTGCTCCACTTAATGCCGTGCCGCAGGTGAAACGTGTAGGTCAGGCCATCCGGCGTGATGTCCCACTTCTCCGCCATGCCCGGGATGATATCGCCCTTCGCATTGCGCGTGGTCAGCCCTTCAAAAAGCGCGAGGCAGATGCGGCCCTCCAGTTGACCGGTGACGATTGCCGGGTCGAGCGACTGCGGCTCATCACCATTATTCAGCGTGATGTCCGCCGGCGCGCTCAGCGACCAGCCGCCAAAGAAATAAAAGAACGCGAAGAACAGCGCCACTGCCCCGACCAAAAATGCCGGCGCCACCAGCGCGCGCAGCAGCGGGGAGGAATCGGCGTCGTCATCCATGAAGGCCAAACCCTAAGGGCAAACTCTGGCGTGATCCAGTGGGTTTTCCATCGCATCTTTCGAAGGCCCCTAAGGGGCGGCCTAGCCCCAGCCCGGGGCAACGCCCTGGCTTTGCTATTCCGAAAGCCCGCCAGCCCGAAAAGGGCGATCTAGTGGCGACCAAGGTAGTCCGCCCTTTCAGGGCTCACTCGTTTTATTTCGTTTTTCCCGGGGCATTGCCCCGGGCTAGGGTTAGGCCGCCCCGATGGGGCTCACGAAACCATCTCCAAGGTTTAAAATGCGCTACCCTACGCCCCAGCACCTCAAGGACATTCTCGATCCCCACCCGCGCCAGTGCACGGCGAACCAGCTCCAGGGCGCGATCCTCTGCCCCTGCGGGTCCTATGTCCACAGCCTGCTTTATGTCGCCAGCCGTATTGAGGCCGAGGGCGCGCCTTTCCTCCAGGTCATCGAGATCGATGGGCGGTACCTCTTTTGCCTCAGCGCGAAATGCACATCGTGCGGCAAAGAACACCTTCTTTACGACGATCGCTTCCACGGCTGGAACGGCTACGTCTGCGGCAGCGAAGAAGAACGCGAACACGAACGCCCGCCCTGGCTCGAGTGGCATTGCCCCACCTGCGACGGCGCGCCGCACAAAATCACGCTCACCCTTCAGGGCGAGGACGGGAAATCGCTCATCCCCGAATCCGACGGCATCCTCACCAGCGCCAACTGGCACGAAGGCTTCTCCTTTCTCAGCGTCGACCTCACCTGCACCGCCTGCAAGAAGAGCCCGGTCGAAGTCGTGAGCCTGGAGACGATGTGAATTCGTAGCCGCGGTCGTAAGGCCATGGACGCCGCGAGGACAGCTCCACTGTCCACAACGATTGCGACGAAAACCTAATGCACCGCATTCCGCACGGATCCACACCTTCCGGCGCCTTTTAAGCCGAAGGCTTCGCAGCACCGTAGCCGGTGGTCAGACCGTAACAGCGGTCGCCACCACCGGTAACATATGAAAAAGTGATCCGACCCTGAAAGGGTCGCAGCGGTCATTCAAAATAGCGCTCGGCGACCGGCACCTGCGCGCGTTCCAACATGATGCGCAATTCTTCAAGAGAACTCCGGTTCCGATGATGTTCCTCCTGATTTTCGATGTACCGCCGCACCTCATCGACGCCGGACGCGCTGACGCTGAGCGCCGCGTATCCCTCCTGCCAGGCAAAGTTTTTGAATTGAATCTCCTCGTGAATCCACTTCGACGAACTCCTTTTCAATTCCCGCATCAAATCCGCCAGCGCTTGAGTGGCGCGCAGTTCGACCAAGAGGTGAACGTGATCCGCTGTGCCTCCCACCGCCCGGCTTTGGCCACCGAGATTGTTGACGGTTCCGCCCAAATAAAGATGCAATCGCGACCGCCATGCCTCGGCGATCATCGGGGCGCGATCCTTCACCGCAAAGATCAGATGGAAATAAAGACTCAGGTAAGTGGACGCCATTCTGTAACCCCTACCGGGGTGTTAACCGTTTTGCAATTTGTACCGGTGGTGGCGGCCTGCTGGCCTCGACCACCGGCTGCGGTGCTGGAAAGCCTCCGGCTTTCTTAAGACGGTATCAAAACAGATTTATTCTGAACTTTTTGTATCTTTCCCCGGCCTTTAAGCCGAAGGCTTCACGGCACCTTAGCCGGTGGTCAGACCGCAGCCAGCGGTCGCCACCACCGGTATCCGAACAAAAAAAGAATGATACCCCGGAGGGGTTACAGAACTTATTCAGGAGGTAAAGGCGTTGCTTCGCCCCGTTCTGCAACCCCTGCCGGGGTAGGGTATTTTGTTAAAAGCGCACCGGTGGTGGCGGCCTGCTGGCCTTGACCACCGGCTACGGTGCTGGAAAGCCTCCGGCTTTCTTAAGACGGTATCAAAACAGATTTATTCTGAACTTTTTGTATCTTTCCCCGGCCTTTAAGCCGAAGGCTTCACGGCACCTTAGCCGGTGGTCAGACCGCAGCCAGCGGTCGCCACCACCGGTATCCGAACAAAAAAAGAATGATACCCCGGAGGGGTTACAGAACTTATTCAGGAGGTAAAGGCGTTGCTTCGCCCCGTTCTGCAACCCCTGCCGGGGTAGGGTATTTTGTTAAAAGCGCACCGGTGGTGGCGGCCTGCTGGCCTTGACCACCGGCTACGGTGCTGGAAAGCCTCCGGCTTTCTCAGAGTTCCGACGTTACCGCCAAGGCGATCGAAATGACATTGCCGTCTCAGCTCTCATTTCGGCCCGATGGGATATTTATCCCACGGCCCTTTTGGATGAAGACCGATCGACTTAATAAAACCCTGCAAGCTGGAATACCAACCCAGCGGCATAATGCCGTGGTGATCCCCGATCTCCAACTCGCCGCAATGGAAGCAAAGGTGTAGCGTCACCACAGAGCCGTCCTTTTCCGTTACTTGGACATAATGGTGCTCTTCAAAAATACAGGCCAACATCAAAGTTGAACTGTAATCCAATGTCACTGGTAACGCCCAACGCAACGAGCTTATCTGCGCCGAGTGAGCGTCACCGTGGCGTAAGTGATGTCCTTGTAGTTGGGATCGTTCATGTGTTCGATCGAATCAACCCGGCTGGAATGCTCGACCACTTGCACGGACGATGCGTGATCTAATGCTTTCATCAATTGGTGCCGCACCCACCACCCATTCGCCAAGGGCTGGAGGAATAGGGCGAAAACAACCACGAAAAGCGCCAGGGCCAAAACGCCGCGAACGATGATTCTGAAAATACGATTCACCCTAACCACGATCTGACTCTCGCGCCGGCCGGTGCGCGGCACCACTCAAAATTACCTCAAAGTTTGCCCCCCACAAAAACCGTAACAAAAAGTTCGTTGCGCCGCGCTGGTCTCGCTTTATAAAGGAGGGCTGACTTTCACCCGAACCGAGCCGCACCATGCCCAAACGCACTGACCTTAAATCCATTCTCCTCATCGGCTCCGGCCCCATCATTATCGGGCAGGCCTGCGAATTCGACTACTCCGGCGTCCAGGCCTGCAAGGCGCTGCGCGAGGAAGGCTACCGCGTCATCCTCATCAACTCCAACCCGGCCACGATCATGACCGACCCGGAGTTCGCCGACCGCACCTACATCGAGCCGATCACGCCCGAGATCGTCGAGAAAATCATCGTGCGCGAAAAGCCCGACGCGCTGCTCCCCACGCTCGGCGGCCAGACGGCGCTCAACACCGCCATGGCCCTCTTTGAATCCGGCGTGCTGGCCAAGCACGGCGTGCAGATGATCGGCGCCAATGCCGAGGCGATCAAGAAGGGCGAGGACCGCCAGCTCTTCAAGGAGGCGATGGAAAAAATCGGCCTCGACATGCCCGTCTCCGGCACGGCCCACACCATCGAGGAAGCGCGCCAGGTGGCCGAGCGCATCGGCACCTTCCCGCTCATCATCCGCCCCGCCTTTACCATGGGCGGCACCGGCGGCGGCATCGGCTACAACCGCGAAGAATTCGAGGAAATCGTCAAGCGCGGCCTCGATCTCTCTCCCGTCACCGAGGTTCTCATTGAGGAATCGCTCCTCGGCTGGAAGGAGTACGAGATGGAAGTCATGCGCGACCGCGCGGACAACTGCGTCATCGTTTGTTCCATCGAGAATTTCGACCCCATGGGCGTCCACACCGGCGACTCGATCACCGTCGCGCCCATCCAGACGCTGACCGACAAGGAATACCAGATCATGCGCGACGCCTCGTTCGCCATCATCCGCGAAATCGGCGTCGAGACCGGCGGCAGCAACATCCAGTTTTCCGTCGACCCGAAGACGGGCCGCATGATCGTGATCGAGATGAACCCGCGCGTCAGCCGCAGCTCCGCGCTGGCGTCGAAGGCGACCGGCTTCCCCATCGCCAAGATCGCGGCCAAGCTCGCCGTCGGCTACACGCTGGACGAAATCAAGAACGACATCACGCGCGAGACCCCGGCCAGCTTCGAGCCCACCATCGACTACGTCGTGGTGAAAGTGCCCCGCTTCACCTTCGAGAAATTTCCGCAGACCGATCCCACGCTGACCACGCAAATGAAGAGTGTCGGCGAAGCCATGGCCATCGGCCGCACGTTCAAGGAATCGCTGCAAAAAGCGCTCCGCTCGCTGGAAGTCGGTGCGTGGGGCTTCGGCGGCGGCAAAGCCGAGTACGCGCCGCCCATCAGCGGCATGTCGTCCAGCGGCAGCCTCCCCAAAATCTCCCCTCCGAATTCCGTTAATCCCGTTATTCCGTCCTCTTCCCGTCCGCCGATCGCCCCGCGCGACGTGATCCAGCAAAAGCTCGTCACGCCCAACGCCGAGCGCATTTTCTTCATCCGCCACGCCTTCCGCGCCGGCTTCACCGCCGAGGAAATCCACGGCCTGACGAAGATTGATCCGTGGTTTTTGGCGCAGTTGAAGGAGCTCGTGGACGAGGAAGAGGCTCTTTATAGCTTGGGCGACGCGATCAAAAACGAAGGTCAACAAGCATTGAAGGATTTGCCGACCGATCACGCGCTCGCAAAGAAAATTGGCGAGAGCGATTCTTCAACAAAGCAGTCAGAGCCTGGAGTTTTCGAAAAGTCCACGCTTGAGGTGAGCTTCTGGCCAGAGAAGGCCGTTTCTGCTCTCACAAAAGCCAAATCACTTGGATTTTCGGATCGTCAGATAGCTGCAGCGTTTCAAACGAAGGAGGAGAGCATCCGTCGTTTCAGGGACCATTCAAACCTCCACCCCAGCTACCGCCTCGTCGACACCTGCGCCGCCGAATTCGAAGCCTACACGCCCTACTATTATTCGACCTACGACAACTCGGTGGACGAAGTCCGGAAGTCCGACAAAAAGAAAATCATGATCCTCGGCGGCGGGCCCAACCGCATCGGCCAGGGCATTGAGTTCGACTACTGTTGCGTCCACGCCGCCTTCGCGCTGAAGGAAATCGGGTTCG
>CAZZWT010000123.1:0-9035 GCA_964657775.1 uncultured Candidatus Methylacidiphilales bacterium
CGAGGCAAGCGACCGAGCGGCGACGCACGGCGGTGAGCGATGGGTGAAAATAAAACCGGCTGTAGAGAAACTGGAGCAGGTCTTTCGCGCGGTCCTTCATCGCGGGGGAATAGCCGATCATCTTCTCCTGCCGGCGCGCATCGTCGGCGGATTGCGGGGCGCGGTGCTTGATCGTCTCGCTGGAATGATCGGCGACGTCCTCGGCCAGGGTGCCGAGCAGCGTGCGCAGCACATAATAGCGGCCGCGTTCCGCATCCAAATGCGGGTAGGGGGCGAGCGCCTTCTCGCGCATTTCTCGCCACAGCTCGAGGTTGCTCAACTCATGCTCGTTGATTAGGCCCGACTCCAGCCCATCATCGAGATCATGGCAAATGTAGGCGACCTGGTCGGAAATATCGACCGCCTGCGCCTCGAGCGAAGGGGAGAGGAAACCCTCGATGAGCTTGTTCGCGATGTAGGGCTTCTGCAGGCCTTCGCGCACTTCCCACGTGAGGTTGAGGCCGTTGAACTCGGGATATTTGAGTTCAAGTTCCTCGACGACGCGGAGGCTCTGCGCATTGTGGCGGAAGCCGCCGTGCTTGGCCATCAGACGGTTCAGTGTTTCCTCGCCGAGATGGCCGAAAGGCGGATGGCCGAGATCGTGGGCGAGCGCAATCGCTTCCGAAAGGTCCTCGTTTAGGCCGAGCGAGCGGGTCAGCGTGCGCGCGATGCAGGAGACCTCGATGGTGTGAGTCATCCGTGTGCGATAATGATCGCCCTGGCTGTTGAGGAAGACCTGCGTCTTGTATTCGAGACGGCGGAAGGAGCGGCTGTGGACAATGCGGTCACGGTCGCGCTGGAATTCGAGCCGGAAGCGGTGCTGGTCCTCGGCATGCAGGCGGCCGCGGGTGGCGGAGCTGGTCTGCGCGTAGGGCGCGAGGTGGCGGGCCTCACTTTTTTCCATGTCGTAGCGGCGGCGCGGCATCCCATGAAGTTGTCACCTAACGGGCCGCGATTCAACCGAATCGTTTAGCTACTCGCGAAAGGATTGGGGGAGCGGGTGGCGTTCCCGGGCAGTCGTGGTAAGCTTTCCTCAGCTGCAACCGATAACGTAGCTGGGAGTAACGGAAGATCACTGTGGTACAAAATCCGAAATCGACGCCCACCGCCGGGAAATTAGTCCTCATCGTGCTGGCGGTCCTTTACGCCGTCGCCGGGATGGTGGCTGCCACTCAGATCATCCAGCATGGTCAGGCTTCGACCCATGCGATCGAGAAAATCCTGATGACCTACAGCCTGAAGAATGAGGGCGAGCAGGCGGTCGACCGGTACTCGGCCCAGCATCCGCTGATGGGCTTCCTTTTCGGCGGGCCGGTGAAGGATGAGCTGGAGCTGCCTTCGCACGACGAATCGGCCAAGCATCTTAGTTCGGATATCGCGGATGATTTGAAAACCGTGCGGCAGGAATCGTTCGTGGCGGCATGGTGGGGTTGGGGCTTGCTCGCATGCAGCCTATTCTATGTCGTGGTAGTGATTGCGCGGGAGCGGAGCTTTGCCACGCGCGCGGTGATTTTTTCGCTCACCTGTGTCTCGGTCTTCTGCTTTGTCATCGGCATCTTCGCTCCGGCGATGGTGATCTGGACGTCGCCGCACATTCCCATGGCCTCGGGCGATCTCGAATTCGTCGTGCAGCACCAGGTGCGCGGGATCGCCGCGATCATCTGGGATTTGCTGACCGGCGGGCACTCGATCATTGGCGGATTTCTGCTCCTCTTCAGCATCATCACGCCGCTGACCAAGGCGACGCTGACGTTCTTCGCCACGGCCTGCCGCTCGCCCGAAATCAATTACAGGATCGGCCAATGCCTCCACACCATCGGCAAGTGGTCGATGGCGGATGTCTTTGTCGCGGCCATTTTGCTTTCGCTTTATGCGCTCAAGTTTCAGCAGGCGACCAAGTCGATCCCATGCCTGGGACTCTATTTCTTTATCGGGTACTGCATTCTCAGTTTGGGCACGACGGAGTTGCTGACGCGCTCGGGCCTGGTGTCGAAACATCACACGGAGCAAGCGCCGGAAAAAATCAGCGGTGGTCTTATCGGCACGCTGTTCGCGGGAGTGGTCGTCTACGCGGCGCTGACGGCGGCATATACGTATCAGCAATACACCGAGATCACGCATGAGAAGGTGCACGCCTCCAGCTCGCCGGATAAGCTGGATAGTCGCGCGCTCGATTTACCGGTGCACAAGTAAAGCTAAGCCGCTTTGCGCTGCACCACTTCTGCCGGGGGTTCGTAGGGAATCGTGACCCGGAAGATTGTGCCTCGGCCAATTTCACTTTCGACGGAGATGTGCCCGCCGTGGGCTTCGATCGCGATCTTGCAGAAAGGCAGACCGAGACCGGTCGAGGCGCGGCCTCCGGTGCGGTTGCTCATGGAGCCAAACTTCTCGAAGATCTGCCCAAAGTGCTCCTTGGAGATGCCGGAACCGGTGTCGATCACTTCGAGGATGAGCTGGTTTGCTTCCGCGTAGCGATAGGCGCAGATGCGGACCTTCCCCGTCGGCGGCGTGTGCTGCACGGCGTTGCTGACGAGGTTGACCAGGACGCGGCGCAGCTTTTCCTCGTCGATGCGGATGGGCGGGAGGTCCGCCGCGACATCCTTGGTGATCGTGACACCGGCGGAGTAGGCCATGAGTTCCGCTTGGCGGTAGGCTTTCTCCACCACGTTCTCCGGCAGGCAACGCGTCAGGTCCAGTGCCAGCCGGCCCGCCTCGGCCTTGCTGACGTCGAGGATGTCGGTGACCATGCGGAGCAGTGTCTCGCCGCTCAGCCGCGCGAGCGCGATGTATTGCTGACCCTGTTTGTCCATGGTCATCTTGCCCTGCAAAAGTTCCAGGCCGATGAGCAGGGAATTGAGCGGATTGCGCAGGTCATGCACCAGCATTTGCGTCATCTCCGTCCGCTGCAGTTCGAGGTCGCGCACCTCGAGGTAATTCTTGGAGAAATGTTTGGCGAGAAGCCGGAGCTGAATCTCGGTCATCACCCACATGGCGAGATCTTGCAGGGTCTTGACCTCTTCGTCCGTCCAATCGCGCGGCTTGGAATCGATGGTGCAAAGTGAGCCGAGGGTCTGCCCTTCCGGTGTGCGCAACGGCACGCCCAGGTAGGCGATGACATGAGATTCCTTGACCGCCGGATTATCATGCAAGACCGCGTGCTCGCGCGCGTCGGGCACAATGAGCGGCTGGGCCGTGGCCACGATGTGCTTGCAGAAGGAATGGGTGAGCGGCGTTTCCCGAGTGGTGGCGAGCGGTTCGGTCAGGCCCTGCTGGCTTTTGAAAAATTGGCGGTCCTTGTCGACGAGCGAGATCAGCGCGACGGGCACGTTCATGATCCCGCTGGCCAGGCGGGTGAAACGGTCGAAAGCCTCCTCGGGCGGGCTGTCGAGCAGTGCGGTGGCTTGCAGGAGCCGGAGACGTTTCGTATCGGTGAGGGCGCGATTCAGTGCGGCTGGAGAGGACGCGGTACCATTCAGATGTCCGTTGGTATCCCCACCGGAAGGTCGATGGCGATCGACGCTTTTTCGCTGTGTTACGTTTGTCGTGACTCCCCTCACAAAAAATCGACCTTTCTGTTGAGGAAAAACCTCGTCGTCCTCGGAAAAATGTTTAGGAGTTACTTCTTGCCGACGAAAAATTTGTTGTCGTCTCGATGGTGAAATCGATCAAACGATCTTCGGTCTCGCTCCGAATCAGGGGGTCGATACCTCTTTGATGAAGGTCTTGGCGCGGAGAGAATCCAGCCACGCCTTGCGGAGCGCCTCGCGTGTCGGTGCAGGTGCAGTCGCCGAAGGAGGGGCGGCCAGCTTTTTGTCGACGTTTTGATGGGTCATAAACGAGACCATGATGCTCTCGACCACCAGCGTGCGAAACTCATCTTCGGTCTCGCCGTAATAGGCGATGGCATCGTGAAATTTCTTCAGGTCGCCGCCATAATCCCTTTTGATTTCAGCATTCATTGCATCATCGGCCTGCGCGTCGGAATAGAAATAACCCTCGTGCGTGAACTCCTGCACAATGAGGCGCGTCTCGATCAGCCGGTCGAGTGTCCTAAGGCGTATTTTGCCGATCTCGGCCTTGAGCGCCTCACTCTGAACCTGCTTCAGGCAGTCATTTTCCTCCTGCCAATTTCGGCGGTCGAGAGCCACGTCCTGCGACGTGATGACTTCGTCGCCGACGATGGCAAGGATGGTGTTATTTCCGGTCTGGGCTTCGAGCCCTGGCGCCACGAAAGCGGCCAGCATCGCCAGGACGAAGAACGTGCGCTTCATTGGGGCACTCCCGCTTTGGGCACGGCTATATCCTGGTGCCATTTCGTTCCATCCTCGCCCGTGACATCGATCGCGACAGCGCGGTCGACCGCATTATTTTTGCCGAGCACCAACTGGACCTGGGTGGCATCGCGGGAGAGATCGTACTCCGACGTGCGCAAGCCTTCCTCGGTGATGAGCTGCGGCCGAATCTGCGTTTCCTCCGCGGGCGTGAGTCCCGTGAAGGCAATCGACTTCACAACCGGATTGGGCTGAAGCAGGATGTGCAGTTTGATCCCGGTCATTGACGTGTTTTGCGCCGTTAACGTCACATTGGCAAGGAGCCCAGTTGCATACAGTTTTTTCAGCGCACGGTTCGAGGTGAACGGCAGGAAATCATCGCCGAGCTTCAACCCCGTGGCCCGGAGGATCACGTCATCCGGGTAGATCGGCGCGCCGCTGGCGTACTCGACCACGAAGCCTTCGATCTTGTCTCCGCCCGGCACGGTGGGTGCAGCTTTTTTGTAAAGCGCCATTTGCTCCGGATGCTTGAAGGGATCGAACACCGGCAGTTGCAGCGTCGTGTCCTTGCCGTCGCGACGATACTGGACCTCGATCGCGCCTTCTTTCTGGAACGAATCGTAGACCTCATCCATGGTCATAGCGTTGGTCGGGCGCTTGTCGATCTGCACGATCTGGTCACCCACCTGTAGGCCAAGTTTTTCGGCTGGGCTATCGGCCACGATCTGGTAAGCGACGAAAGTTTTGTAATCTCCGCCGGTTGTCTTGAGGCCGAGACCGGCGAAATGGAAATCGAACGGATGATCGAAATGGCCGCCCTTTTTCAGGAACAGTTTCTGTCCCGGAAAATCGAACGTCAGGTTGAAGCGGTGCCAGATTTCCTCGCCGAGGATGCCGCCGTTGAGGCCGGCCCAACTGCCCTGCTTGTCCTGAAAGAGATCGACGATGCTGTGCTCCAGCTTAAAGTCGCCGATGCTTGTGGTCGCCTGGCCGAAAGCGGACATTTCCGTGCCGCCCAGGCCGATGGCCGACATCGTGGTGGCCGTTTTGATGGTAAGCTTCGGGTTCGCCTCCTGAAAAAGTTTCGTGAGCGAGGCGAAACTCCCGGCCCCGGTATCGACCATGAACGTGCCCTGCGCTCTGGTGGCGGCATCGTCGGTAATGGTAGCGGAGACGAACGCCGAATTTTCCTTCACGTCCATCGGGATGGGAGCGGCTTGGGGATCCTCCTCGAACTTGCCGGGCAGCGCGAGCGTGAGCGTGTGCTTGTCGTAATCGATATGGACGACGAAGCGCTTCAGGATGTCGTAGCCGATAATGCCGGCGAGGGGACGGCCGAGATACTGGTCAAAATCGAAGATGGGCACGATGGCCATGCGTGCGTTGCTGACGTTGAGGCCGGAACCGGTGATATGGACGTTTTCGCCCATCGTGCCGATTTCAATGTCTTTGCCGATGCCGGTCATCGGAATGTAAGTGGGCCCGCTGATGCCGAGGCGCGTGGCTACCCTGGGATCGAGGACCGAGGTGGAAGCGCCGGTATCGATGAGAAAGTTGACCTGCTCCTGGTCCTGCAACGTGAAGGGCACGATGATATAATCAAGGCACTTCTCAAACGTCATCGTGATCGATGTGCCCTGGTCCAGGGTCGCGGTCATGTCGGGATTTTGCAGGTTGAAGTTTTTCACCTGCCGATCCAGTTCCGCGGAGATTTTCGTGGCCTGTTCCAGTTGCCCGACCGACATTTTCGGTGCGAGTCTTCCGAGAAAATCCTGCTCCTCTTTTTGCTTGGGTGCGATCAAGGCCCACGCATAAGCGCGCACGATGTCCGCCGTGACAAAAACGCCCTGGTCATAACAGCGCGCCACGAGAAACCGGCCATAGGGGTAGTTCGCGGCCGAGGCCAGAAGATAGGCGAAACCTTTCCGTGGCTCCAACGGGATTTTCGTGCTCAGGGCGAGATGGAAGCCCAGCCGCCCCTGCGCTTCCGGCTCGCCCTGGATGGCCGCCTTGGCGAGCCAGGCGCCGGCGGCGTCGTTATTCTGGGTCGTGCCCAATCCGCCGTTGGCGTAGCGAACACCGATGGCGCGTTGCGCACCCGCGCGTCCGTGTTCCGCCGCTTTCAGGGCCCAACTAAAGGCCTTGGCCTGATTGACGTGGACGCCCAGGCCATGATCATAAAACGCGGCGATGTTCTCCTCGCCAATGCCATTGCCCTGGATGGCCGACTCGAGCGACCACATAAAGGCTTGGCGCTCGTCCTTCGCCACACCGGTGCCATGCAAGTAAGCCATGGAGACATCGAGTTCCGCACCCGCATCGCCCGCCTGCGCCTTGGCGAGAAGGGCGGGGAAATCAACCGGCGGCATGGGATGGGCGACCGCATTGGTATCCGGCGGCGCAGGTATCGGAGCGGAATTGGTGCTGATCGATGAGGCAGGCGCGACGGTGGGAATGGGCGCGGGTTTTGTGCTGTCGTCGGCAGAAACGTCGGCGTGCGTGGCGAGAAATGTGGCGACGAAAATCAGGGCCGAGCGCCGGAAAGGATGCATGCGTTTAAATTTGTTGGCGCAACTTCGCAAAGAACTCGCGCGGGGTGAGGCCGTCGTTTTCCTCCCGGGAGGTGTTGGGGCCTTTGTCGACGCTGTGGACGATTTTCATCCCCTTTTCGGCCAGAACCTGTGCCGGGGCAGGCAGGCCGGTGAAGGCAAGGCCCATCGGCCCGGCGGGATGCGCGAATTGGGCCCGCTCAAACCCAGCGGCGATCGCGCCCATGGTGACATAACAATCCTCCGCAACGGAAGTCCGCCCCGATCCCGTCAGGTCCAAGTGACCAAGTGCCTCCATTTTCCGCAGGCAATCGCCGGTGAGGAAGTAAGCGCCGCCGAAAACATTCTCGCCCAGTTGCCAGCCGTTTTTCAGCGCTTGGTGGAGAATGGGCAGGTAGCCGGTCCGGTTCGGAATTAAATTGCGCGGGAAACGCATCTCGCGATGAAAGAAGCCGGTGAGGATGGAGAAATCCTTCGGCGTGCCGTCGTAATTTGTTAAGTGCCGGCCAAAGATGCCAACGCGCGGATGATCGCGCATGAAAGCGGCAGCATCGTCGAAGAGACCGTGGCCGGTCATCAGCGCGTCCGTATCGGTTTTGAGGAGCAACGTTAGGCCGGGAATTTTCACGATTTCCCGAAGGCCGAGCGCGATGGTGTGGACAAGGCCGTCGTAGCGTTGCGGCGTCGCGTTGCGCAGAATGATGACACGCGGATCCTTCAAGCCGCGGAGCAGGTCATAGGTTCCGTCGCTCGTGCAATCGTCGACGAGGACGATGTGGCAATCGGGTGGGCAAAAGTGAAACAGGCTCGACAGCGTATCGAGCACGTTCGCGTGATTTCCCGGACCAACGGCAATGAGAACGGCCCAATTCACGAGGCCCTATATAAGTGGCGATGGGAGGCGATGACAAGGCTTGATGCCCTCGCTTCAAATCGGGCGATGACATCTCCGTGATTACGTAAGCGCAATTTGCAGGATTCTCATTTTCATTGGGACAGAACCTGCTAATCCGTCACCGTGGACTACTATCATTATCTGCAAATCGTGCTGCTTGGGATCGTCGAGGGCGTGACCGAATTCCTGCCGATTTCCTCGACCGGCCACTTGCTCATCGCGGAGCATCTGCTCGGCACGCAGGAGCCCGATATCTTCAACGTCGTGATTCAGGCCGGGGCGATTCTTGCGGTCGTTTTCATTTACTGGAAGAAGCTGGTCGACCTGTTCACGCATCTCGGCGATCCCGAATCGCGCAATTACGTGATCAAGGTCGGACTCGCTTTTTTGGTCACGATGGCGCTGGTACTGGTGCTGACGGTGAAGCTGAAAATCAAGCTGCCCGAAACGCTGACGCCGGTCGCGTGGGCGACGCTCATCGGTGGCTTCGTGATCTTCGGCGTGGAGGCGTTCGTGAAGAATCGCGCAGGGCACGATTCCATCTCGTGGTTCGAGGCGGCGCTGGTCGGTGCGGGGCAGGTGATCGCCGCGATGTTCCCGGGCGCGTCGCGGTCGGGCTCGACCATCATGCTGGGTCTTTCGGCCGGAATGAAACGGCCCTCGGTGACGCAGTTCTCCTTTCTGGTCGGCATCCCGACCATGTTCGCCGCCAGCGCCTACGCGACCTTCAAGTCCTACAAGGCGGGCGAACTGCATGGCCTCGGACAACAGTTGATCATCGATACGGTGATCGGGTTCATCGTCTCCGGCATCGTGGCGTTTTTCGTGGTGAAGTGGCTGTTGCGCTTCGTGCAGTCGCACACCTTCAACGGGTTTGCGATTTATCGTGTGATTCTCGGCGGTGGCTTGCTGCTCGGCCTTTACACGCACGCAATTCCCGACCTCACGAATGAAGAAGCGCCTTCCAAAGAGACGCCGCTCGTAGCCCCCGCCAAGACGACGGCCATCCCCGCGCCGGAAGCGCCTGCGCCTCCTTCGGCTGCGACCGCTCCGACTGCGCAAGGGGCACCGCAAGTTTACTACGCCACCAACAACGTGACCGGCCAGGCCGCGCCGATTCCCGTGATGGACCCCTCATCCCCCGCGACGATGCAACCGGCCTCCGCACTGCCCGTGCCACCTCCGCCCGCGACGAATACGGCGCCGGCGGCGGCTCCCGCGACACCGTAATCGGAAGGTAGCCGGCGCAGGCCCTTGCGCCGGAACGGTTGCGCGAGCACG
>CAZZWT010000124.1:0-9000 GCA_964657775.1 uncultured Candidatus Methylacidiphilales bacterium
CGACTTTGACCCGGCCACCAACACCATCCGCCTCTACCTGCCGCGCAATCTCATCCAGCCGGTCGTGCTGGTCAACATCCGCGTGCAGGATGCCGCGACCAAGCAGGTCATGGTGGCCAATTGGCACTTCAACTACGAGCCCGCGACCGGCGCGGCTTCTCCTGCCGCCCACGCGCCGATTGCTCCGGCGCCGGAGCCAGTCACCACGGTTCCGGCCCCGATGCCGGCCAGCTCCAGCGTCACCAACGCGCCCGCCATCGTCACGCCCGAGCCTTTGGAAAAAGCCCCCGGCACGCCGCTCGATGCGCATCCCGCGACGACGACGGCTCCCGCGCCTGGCACGCAAAAACAGCCGGATTGATTCTCGGAGGTAGCCGGCGCCGGGCCTCTCCCGGGACGGGGGGTGAAAGCTATGCATGGCGGGACAGAATCGAGTGCCGACAAATTATATAGGCGTATTACTCGCCGTTTCAGTCCCACAATATTTTAGTCGCCAAAACGGCTCCCCTCGTCCTACGGTTTTTATTCATACTCGCGCCACTTCTTGCACAAAGGCCGCGCCGTCCCAGTTGTAAACCATCTTCCATCCGCCATGACTCCCATCGATCATCACCTGCTCGTGGCGCTGATGAATACCACGCCGGACCGCATCTACTTCAAGGATCGCGACGGTCGGTTTCTTCTCATCAATAAGGCGCTGCGGGAATTTCACCACGTCGACGATGATTCTGAAATCCTGGGCAAGACCGATTTCGACCTTTTCCTGCCCAAGCACGCCAAGGAAGCCTTTGCCGACGAGCAGGGCGTGCTCAGCACCGGCCAGTCGATCGTGGCCAAACTGGAGCGCGAGGAAACGCCCGATGGCCGCGTCACCTGGGTCTCAACCACAAAGGTGCCGCTGCGCGACGGCTCCGGCGCCATCATCGGCACCTGCGGCATCTCGCGCGACGTGACCGAGGAGCATCACCAGGCCGAGAAGCTCCAACGATACACGCAGGAGCTGGCCGACCGGCAGGAGCAGATGGACCAGGAGCTGGCCCTGGCTCGCGAAGTGCAGATGGCGCTCCTCCCGCAAAGCTATCCGACTTTTCCTCGCACCGCGCAGGAGCCGCAGAGCGCGCTCCGCTTCGCGCACCGCTACCTCCCCGAGGGCAACGTGGGCGGCGACTTCTTCACCGTCAACCAGATCTCCGACACGCAGGCTGGCGTGCTCATCTGCGACGTCATGGGCCATGGCGTCCCGGCCGCGCTGGTGACTGCGGTCGAGCGTGTGCTGGTGGAGGAAATTCAAGGCGTGGCGGCTGATCCCGGCGCGTTCCTCGGCGAGTTGAACCGCCGGCTTCATCATTTCTTCGAGGACCTGCCGACCTCGATGTTCGTCACCGCCGTTTACCTGGTCATCGATACCACAACGGGCGTCGTCCGCTTCGCCAATGCGGGCCATCCGCAACCGCTTCACATCTGCCGCACGCAGCACACCGTCCGCACCATGGGCGATATGTCGCAGCGACGCCCGTTCGCACTCGGCGTCGCGAAGGATTCCATGTATCCCACGGAACAGGACGCCATCAAGGCGGGCGATTTTCTGCTGCTCTACACCGACGGCCTCTGCGATCTCGGTGAAGGCAAGGACCTGACGCCGGACGACCCGCGTTTCCTGCGCCTCGTTCAGGATTGTTCGCGGCAGAAAGGCGAGGCGCTGCTGGATGGGCTCCTTAGCCGGGCCCGGCAGTTCGCGAACCGGGAACGGTTTTTGGATGATGTATGTCTCGTAGGGATTGAGATCGAGCGGCTGACTTAGCGCCACGTTTGGTGGGCGTCGCTCCGTGGACTCGAGGCTAAAATCCGCAGTGAAAAAGATGACTATTCCTATAAGTTAATTATTTCTATAATAGTAGCAAATAGGAGGTGCTCGCAGGTGGCTTGAACCCTTGGCGAATGCCATCAAAACTCCTGCTTGATTCGGTAGGAGCGATCGAGGAAACCTCGAAAACCGCAAAGGAACTCGCGGGAAAAAGTGCGAAGTTCGCCGGTAAGCTTCCCCAGAAAATCGGCTTGGAGGAGGCGACGTGCAGGCGAACTCCGCGCGGAAGAATCATGGGCTAGGAGGGACTTGAACCCCCACACCTTGCGGTACCAGAACCTAAATCTGGCGTGTCTGCCATTTCACCACTAGCCCGGACTTATCGGCGGATCTTTGCAACTCCAGGGCGATGGGTCAACCTCCGAGGATCGCTCGGCGGGACGGTGACGCAGGTTTAGACGCTCTTGATGACTTTCTCGATCTCGGCCCACACGGTGCTTTCCGGCACGATCGAGGGCAAATCGGTGATCGTCAACGTGAGTTGATCGCCGTTGAGGACATAGGTGGCACCGACTGTGAGCTGGGTTCCAAAAACCGACTTGGTAATGGTGACTTTGTCATCGGTGACGACGCAGCCGGTTTCCGCAAGCTTGGCTTTAACGGCAACGAGTTGGTCCGCGGTGACGGGCGAAAAGGTTTTTGTGGGCATGATGTATTTCGTAGCTTAAGTCGTTTCTGCCGGCAACCAAGTCCGGTTCGTCTTTTCCCAATTCTTCGCTCGATTTAGGGATCGCGATTGCCCCTGAAGCCGGCCCGAATGTGTGCTAGATTGCCGAAGAAAAAAATCCGCATCTTTTTGCGAAGGATTTCTAAAGGGCAACCGATAATTAAGAGGGTGCCCGTACAAAGGGGCAGTGGAGCGGTGGCACCGTCCGTTTTAAAAAGCTTATCGATAACCGATTGATCATGGCCCAGGCACCGTTCCAATTCAGCGAAACCCAGCGGATCGAGACGTTGCGGCAATACAGCGTGCTCGATACCGCCCCGGAGGAAGCGCTGGACGATCTGGCGGCGATGGCTTCACACATCTGCGGCACGCCGATCGCGCTGATCTCGCTGGTTGACGAACACCGCCAGTGGTTTAAGGCTAAACTGGGCATCGAGACCTGCGAGACGGGACGCGACATTTCCTTCTGCGCCCAGGCACTGGGCCAGCGCGATTTGCTCATCGTCACCGACGCGACGCAGGATCCCCGCTTTGCCCATATGTCCAATGTCACGGGCGATCCCAACATCGTTTTTTATTGCGGCGCGCCCCTGGTCACGCCCGAAGGCGCGGTGCTGGGTACGTTGTGCGTGATCGATCACGTGCCGCGCCTGCTCACGCGGGAGCAGAAGCAGGCCATGTTCGTCCTCTCGCGCCAGGTGATGACCCATCTCGAACTGCGCCGCCAGATGAACGCCCTGCGCATGAGCGAGGAGCAGTTCTCCAGCGCCTTTGAGCACGCGCCGATCGGCATGGCGCTGGTCTCGCTCGAGGGCCGGTGGCTCAAGGTGAACCAGGAAATTTGCAATCTGCTCGGCTATTCCGCCGAGGAATTGATGACGAAAACTTTCCAGGCCATCACCCACCCGGACGATCTCGCCACCGACCTCGGCCATGTGCAGGACCTGCTCGACGGCAAGGGCAATACCTATCACATGGAGAAGCGTTATTTCCGCAAGGACGGCCAGCTGGTGTGGGTCGATCTCGGCGTCTCGCTCGTCAGCGACAAGCAGGGCATTCCTCTACATTTCATCTCCCAGATTCTCGACATCACCGACAGCAAGAAGGCGATGGCTCATCAGCAGGAACTGTTGCTCAAGGCGCAGGCCGGCGAGCGCGCGAAGAGCGACTTCCTCGCCACCATGAGCCACGAAATCCGCACCCCGCTCAACGGTGTGCTCGGTATGGCCGACATCCTGGCCGACACGGAGCTCGACGAAATGCAGCGCGAGTGTGTGCAGACGATCAACACAAGCGGAGAGTCGCTGCTTTCCGTGATCAACGACATCCTCGACTACTCCAAGATCGAAGCCGGTCGGCTGGAGATGGAGAAACGCGCCTTCGACCTGCAGCAGTGCGTGGAAGAAGCGATCGATTTGTTTGCCACGCAGATCCGCGCCAAGAAGCTGGAGGCGGTTTACCTGATTGCACCGGATATTCCGCAGAGCCTGCTCGGTGACTCGATGCGGTTGAGGCAAATCCTGGTGAACCTGGTGGGCAACGCGATCAAGTTCACCACGCAGGGCGAGATCGTGGTGCGCGTGGAGCAGACCAAGCGCGACGAGGCGGGCTGTCATCTCTGCTTCTCCATTTCGGATACCGGCATCGGCATTCCCACCGAAATGATTAACCGGCTCTTCCATGCCTTCCAGCAGGTCGATACGTCCACCACGCGGCGCTACGGCGGCACGGGCCTGGGCCTTGCCATCTGCAAGCGGCTCTCGGAATTCATGGGCGGTACGATCTGGGCCGAAAGCGAGCCGGGCACGGGCTCGAAGTTCTCCTTCACCGTGGTGCTGCAACCGTCCAGCGTAACCAATGGGCGCGACTCGCTCGCCGGCGCGGCGGGGCTGGCCTCGCGCACCGCGTTGATTGTAGACGACAACGCGATGAGCCGGCAGATGCTGGAGACGCAATTGAAGTCGTGGGGCATGGTCACGGCCTCGACCGGGTCAGGAACCGATGCGCTCGAATATCTGCAGGCCCGCAAATTCGATGTTGCGCTGATCGATGGCCAGATTGCGGGCAGCGACGGCTTCACGCTATCGCGTAAGATTTGTGACGAGCATGGGACGGCGCAGATTCTTCTCTCCTCGGCCGGGGCAGCGGTCGGTGACCATGCGGATTTGTTCCGCGCGCAAGTCTCGAAGCCGCTGAAGCGCTCGGCGCTTTTTCACGCTTTGCTCAAGGTGATCGGTTCGGGCAAAGAAACCTCGCGCGGCACCACGATGACCAAAAAGCTCGACGCTTCTCTCGGCAAGAACTACCCGCTGCGCATCCTGTTGGCGGAGGACAACGCGATCAATCAGAAGGTGGGCCTGCTGATGCTCTCGCGCCTGGGCTACATTGCGGATGCCGCGGCGAATGGCCGGCGCGCAGTGGAGGCGCTGGAAAAAGCGGAGTACGACGTGATCCTGATGGACATCCAGATGCCGGAGATGAACGGCATGGAGGCGATGGCGATGATCCGCACAATCTACGGCGCCAAGGCGCCCAAGATCGTGGCCTTGACCGCCGAGGCCTTGGAGGGCGATGAAGAGCGATTCCTAGGCATGGGCTTTGATTATTACCTCAGCAAACCGCTCCAGTCCGAGGCGCTGCAGCAGGTCCTAAAACTGATCCGGCCCACGCCAAGCAACGAGGAAATCGCCCTGCTCGACGGACCGATGACGCAGCGCGCGGCCTGACTTTTTCAGCATCTTATTTCACGCGTTATTATTATTATCGCGCAGCAAGAAAATCGCCGCTATGCTCCGTGGCATGGCCAAAACTTCCTCCCACCGTTTGGTATTTACGAAGAATCGGCACCTCAGTCTTGGCGATGCGGTACCGTGCGGAACCCGCGATGACGCCGGCGTGCGACTTCCCTTCGGCGGTCGTTGCATGGTCGACAGCATTTATCACAACGAAGCCGCCGGCCAGTTCGTGGTGACGATCAGTCACTACCCGGAAATGAAAAAGTGACCGGTGGGGACGGCACTCCGCTGCCGTCCGTGGAAACTGTCCGGTGAAGATCGACACCACGATCTTGTCCGATAACAGAGACTATTCACATGCGGCACCGGCGCCGATGTTGGTCAGGTCCCACCTCCATCGCCCTCCACGTTTTCCAGCCGGAGGTAGAACAGCTCTTCCGACAAGAAGCTGCCATCGACAAAGATCGCGTCCGGCTCGACGCCGTAGGATTGGAAGCCGCGCGACCGACAAAGCCGGATCGAGTCCTGGTTCGTGGCGGTGATCGAAAGCTTCAGCATGCGGATGCCTCCGAGTTGCCGCGCGTAGTGGATGACATGATCCAGTAACGCGCCGCCGACGCCCTGCCTCCGGTGCTCCGGGTGGACATGCACCCCCACAACCAGCGCATTGTGCGCGAGCTTGGCCCGGCTTTCGCGACGGCATCCAACCAAGCCGATGAGTTGGCCCTCGTCGGTGAACGCGCCAAAAATCGCCGGCTCGGCCAGCACCGACGCGAATTTCTCCAGCGGTGCGACAACCTCTTCGTCATAGCTGCTGCGAAAAGCGGTCGGGGAATCGCGCAGGGCATCGAGACGCAGCGACCGGTACGCACTCACATCGTTCTCATTCAACAAACGGATGAACATCTTATTTTTTGGCGGGGGGCTCTCTGTATCTACTGAGTTCTGCATAACAGGCTGACGGTTAGGAAAACGCGCGATGATAGAGCGCCGGTTTCGGTTTTGTTGATCTATCCCAAAATCCAGTTTGGATCATCCAGTGAGTCGTTGCTTCGCCCTTTTTAGCGCGTCCTCGGCAACGGCGAGTGAAATATCCCAAGCCTTCCCATCCGGTCGAGAATAGAATTCTACCCTTAGCTCTGACCCTTCTTGGTTAAGCTCAGCCCACTCGATGCCATCAAAGCAAATTGATGCAACTAGCTTTTCCCTGTCCGGTGGACTACAGACGGAAACTTCAAACGTATCGTTACCCATGCTCGTGCGCCGTAGACGGCTACCGTAGCAACGCATTCATTTCTTCCAAGCCCCAAAAAATCGAACGATCCGCGTCAGTCTGTAATGCAGAGATCAGTAGGTGCTCGTTCCTGGGCCGTCGATACAAGACGACGCTTATTTCGCGAGATTTGCCGGGGGAGTTACAGTTTCCTTAGCTGAATGAGCGGACAGCGCGTTTCTAATCGACGCCAAATCGCTGACTGAGCTTTTTCATTCTCGATCTGTGAACGCTGAGAGATTCTGAAGCAAAACGGTCAGTTCGCCTTTGTCTTTCGGTTCTTCGTAATAGTTTCAAATCGTTCCTCAGATAATGATCTCAAATCGTCCTCTAGCGTCCAGCCACGCTTCAGAAACTCGCCAAGAAGTCGTTCAACCCGCTCATAGCTGAAATAAAAACTTCCATAGTCCTTCCGCCACTCCCTGATTTTAATCTCCAAAGCCCAGATGTCTTCGATGCTCTCTACCGCTACAGATTTGAAATTTTTGACAATCTGCTCCGCTGCGCGCTTTTGCGCGCGCTGGAGAGCCGTTTTGACAATTTTCTTATCTGGTTCCGACCAACCTTTGCTCATTGGAGTCAGTGTTTATATTTTCTTCGCCGGCTTGCGACCCGCGCCACGCGCCGGTTTCGGGTAAGCGACGGGCCGCGCCTTCGGCTCGATTTTGTCGAGGCCGGCTTGTTGTTTGAGTTCCATGATCTGGTCGCGGAGGAGCGCGGCTTTCTCGTAGTGCATCGAGGCGGAGGCGGCGAGCATTTCGCCTTCGAGCTCCTTGAGGATCTGGGTGACGTCCATGTCGGTGCCCTCGCCAAGCGCCGCCGTGGCCTTCTTGCCCTTGAGGACATTGCCCAAACTTTCCTGCACCGCCCGCACGACGGAGCGCGGCGTGATCCCGTGCTCCGTGTTGTAGGCGACCTGCTTTTCGCGCCGCGCCTTGCTGACCCGGATGAGCTCCTTGATCGAGTCGGTCATCGTGTCCGCATAGAGAATACAGAGCCCGTTCAGGTGACGCGCCGCGCGGCCCGCCGTCTGGATGAGCGAGGTGTTTGAGCGTAGGAAACCCTCCTTGTCCGCATCGAGCACAGCGACGAGCGAGACCTCCGGCAAGTCCAGCCCCTCGCGCAAAAGATTGATGCCGATGAGCACATCCACCTCGCCGGTGCGCAGGCTGCGCAGGATTTCTACCCGCTCGATCGTGTCGATCTCCGAGTGGATGTAGCGCACCTTGATGCCGAGATCGCGCAGGTAATCGGCGAGGTCCTCCGCCGTGCGCTTGGTCAGCGTGGTGACGAGCACGCGCTCGCCCATGCCGACACGCAGCCGCGCCTGCTCGAGCAAATCGTCCACCTGCCCCTTCAGCGGCTTGACCACGATCTCCGGGTCGAGCAGGCCGGTGGGGCGGATGACCTGCTCCGCCGTGATGCCGTGCGATTTCTCCACCTCATACTTCGCCGGCGTGGCGGAGACATAGAGCCGCTGCTGCACTAACGCGTCGAACTCATCGAACTTGAGCGGGCGGTTATCGAGCGCCGACGGCAGCCGGAAGCCGTGATCGACCAGCACCGTCTTGCGCGAGCGATCGCCCTCATACATCCCACCGATCTGCGGCACCGCCACGTGCGATTCGTCGATGATGGTGAGGAAATCGCTCGGGAAAAAGTCGATCAACGTGTAGGGCCGCGAGCCGGGCGGGCGCCCGCTGGTGTGGCGCGAATAATTCTCGATGCCATTGCAGAAGCCCATTTCCTCCATCATCTCCAAGTCAAAAGTCGTGCGCATTTTCAGGCGCTGCGCCTCCAGCAGCTTGCCCTGCTTCTCCAGTTCGGCCACGCGCAGGTCCATTTCCTCGCGGATCGTGCCGAGCGCGCGCCGCATCTGGTCCGCCGGCGTGACGAAGTGCCGCGCGGCAAAAACGGTCAGGCTTTCCAGTTGCTCGAAGGTCTCGCCACTGATCGGCTCGAAGCGGGTGATGCGATCGACCTCATCGCCAAAGAACTCGATGCGTATGGCATCTTCCGTGTAAGCGGGGCAGAGCTCGACCGTGTCGCCACGCACGCGGAACTTGCCGCGCGTAAGCTGAAAATCGTTGCGCTCATACTGCATTTCCACCAGCCGCGCGAGCAGCGCCTCTCGCGTCAGAAATTGCCCCTTGGACACGGGACAGATCAGGTCCTTGTAGTTGTCCGGCGAGCCCAAACCGTAAATGCACGAGACGCTGGCGACGACGATGACGTCGCGCCGCGTCAACAGCGAACTGGTCGCGGCCAGGCGCAGCCGCTCAATCTCCTCATTGATGCTCGAGTCCTTTTCAATATAGGTGTCGCTGCGCGGGATGTAGGCCTCGGGCTGGTAATAATCGAAGTAAGAGACGAAATATTCCACCGCGTTCTCCGGAAAGAATTGCTTGAACTCGCTGTAGAGCTGCGCGGCCAGCGTCTTGTTGTGCGAGAGGATGAGCGT
>CAZZWT010000125.1:0-8996 GCA_964657775.1 uncultured Candidatus Methylacidiphilales bacterium
GTGGTCGCTGATTGTGGGCGCGTGCTGGATCGTGCGCTTCGCTCCGCGGAAGTAGGTTTGCGACGAGGAAGATAGCCGGCGCAGGGCCTGCGACGGCTACCTTCCAAATCACGCCGCGTGATGGTGCGCCAAATAACCGAGAACTTCCTGCGCCGCCTTGTTTCCATCGAGCCACACATTTTCCACCGTTGGCTCCGTCCGCGAATCTCCGCAAATAAACGCGCCGACGGGCGGCGTGACGACATGCTTGCCGCCCTTGGTAGGACGGGCAAATTTCCAAGAGTGGCCATAGGCGGCGGAAATCTGCCCCTGCGGGATGTTCCAGATATCCTCGTGCCGGCGGACGAGATCGGGCAGGTAGGTTTCCGAAGGCGCGTCCGAAAACGCGCGGCTGAACGCGGGCGTGGCCTCGACGACGAAGACCGTCTTGTTACCGACGATGCGGCCCACCTTGTTGTTCTCGCAATAGCTGGCCTGCACGACTTCGTCCTTCGGCAAAATCCGGCCGTAACATTCGCGCGAGCGGCCCAGCTCCGTGCCCGCGTACTCCAGCAGGCCGACGAGGCAAGGATCGTAATCGGCCGCCGCCTGGGCGAGGCCGAAGAGCTTCGCCGTCTGCGGGCCGGGCAGGGAACTGACCACGGCGCGGTAGGTCTCGCCGAGGCAAAGTACGTTGTTGTTCTTGAAGGAGAGCGTCTCCACCGGGGTGTTCAGGCGCACGTTGATGCCCTGCGACAAAATGTGCGCGAAGTAATTGTTGCCCTGCAAAACGTAAAAGCGCGGGCCGAGCGTGTTGGGGATGACCTGGTTGTCCTGGTCCAACAAGGGCGAGACGATGGGGCGGAATTGGCGGAGGCGGGTCAGCAATTCTTTTTTGAACTCGGCCGATTGCGCGGTGAAATATTGCACGCCGAGATCGACCAGATGCCCCTGCCAAAGCTGCGTCGCGCACCGGCCGCCAACGTGGGACGAGCTCTCAAAAACGTGGACGACGACGCCCGCCGCCTGCAAGGCCTGTGCACAACTGAGGCCCGAAAGGCCGGCACCGATAACTGCAACTGGTCCAAGTTTCTTCACAGAGTCAATGTAAACATCTCCACTCAGGGAGCAATCATCATAACGTGCGTTGGCGTGAATTCACGTTGAATCTTTGCATGCTGCGTTCTAATATTCAGTGCTTATGAGCCAAATTCCTTTTGTCACCTTCCTCCGGCATGTGGCTGCCTGTTTTTTGCTGGCCGTCGGAGTGGTGAAAGCGGATCCGGCGCCCCCCGCCGCGGCGATCAGCGGGCAGGACGTGAATGGCCATGAAGTCTCGCTCAATGCCAAGGGCCATTTCACGGTGGTGATGTACACGAATCCGGACCTGGAAGATGCCTCGCGCAAGATGTCGCTGGCGCTCGACCCGTACCGCTCGCGTTCCGATTTCACGTTTGTCCGCGTGGTGGACCTGCGCGGCGATGTGCCCGCGACCATGCGCGGCATGGTGCGCGGCGATATCCGCAAGGAGCAGGACAAGGAACTCGCGCGCTTGAAGAAGGCAGGCGTTTCCTCCTCCAACGCCGCGCCGATCATCCCGGATTTCAGCGGCTCGACGCTCAACGCGCTGGGCTGGGACAGCACCTACGACCAAGTTCATGTCGTCGTCTACGACCCGCACGGACATGAAGTGAAGCGCCTCGAGAGTGTCTCCGATGCGAAGCAAATGACGAAGGCCGTTGATAGCATTCTCTAGTCAAGCCGCGCTGGTGTCGGTTGACGCCAGCACCTTTTCGGCCTTCTTTCTGTGATGAAAAGGCTCATCCCATTTGCCGCTTTGGCACTCGCTCTTTTGCCGGGTGTAAAGGCCGATCCGCCGCCTGTGCCGCCCGATCCGTGGCAGCGCGCGATTGATCCGTGGACCTGGCAGTTTCCGCGCGACCACGGCGCGCATCCGAATTTCCAGACCGAATGGTGGTACTTCACCGGCAACATCGAGGACGCGCAGAAGCACAAGTACGGCTATCAGCTCACGGTCTTTCGCCAGGGCGTGCAGTTCGCGCCGGCGCAGACGACGAGCAAGTGGGCTGTGCGCGACATGACGTTTGGCCATTTCACCATCAGCGATATCGCCGCGGACAGATTCCACGTGGCGGAACGCATCAGCCGCGGCGCACTCGGCGAAGCGCACGCCGCCACCGATCGCATGGACGTCGCGCTCGGCCCGTGGACCATCACGCAGGACGCGAAGGAGCAGATGCACCTCGTCGCGCGCGACGCGGACATGGCGATCGATTTCCAAGAGAACCCGCTGAAGCCGCTCATCCTCGAGGGCGTCAATGGCTTTAGCCGCAAGGCGGACGGCACGGGCCAGGCCTCTTACTATTATTCCTACCCGCGCCTCGCCACCACGGGCGCGCTGACCGTCGCGGGCACGACCTACACCGTCGATGGCCTGAGTTGGTTCGATCATGAATTCAGCACCAGCTCGCTCGGGCCCGAGCAGGCTGGGTGGGATTGGTTTTGCATTCAGCTCGATAACAACGAGGAGATCATGCTCTACGCCATGCGCGATAAATCGGGCGCGCTTGATCCGAACTCGGAGGGCACGTGGGTCAACGCCAACGGAAAATCCGAGCGCCTGCTGCCCGGCAGCTTCACCATCGCGAACCAAGGCACATGGAAGAGTCCACAAGGCGCGGTCTATCCCGCCGGCTGGCACATCGAAGTGCCCGGACATCGCGCCGTGCTCACCGTCACGCCCGCCATGGCCGACCAGGAATTACGCCTCTCCAAAATGGGCGCGCTCGATTACTGGGAAGGCGCCTGCACCACCGCAGGCCGCGTCGGCGATGCCGACGTGAAGGGCAGCGGCTACACCGAACTCACTGGCTACGCCGGCGCGCTGAAGATGGGGATGACGCCGTGAATGCGTTCGTGATTCCGCGTCATCTCATAGTTAAGGAGACCGAGAACTGGCTGGTCAATCACCGGGTTGATTCTGCGCTACCGGGCTACTTGATGGTGAGCTCAAAAACGGAGGCTTCCGATCTCAGCCAGCTCTCACTTTCCGCGCTCACTGAAATGGGGCCTTTGCTTGCATCTACCCAAAGGGCCATCATGGATTCGTTAAGGCCTGAGCATATCTATGTTGGCCGATATGGCCATCAGCCTGGCCACTCCCTGCACTTTCATTTCATCCCAATTTATTCATGGGTGAAGGCGGCTTTTTCAGCCGATGCGCGCTATGGCATTCTCAAAACATTTTATAGTCCGGGTGGACAGAACTCGGAATTCGATGGAGCTGAATTAACCCTTTTCGTCTGGCGAGAATTTTGCGAAAGCCGCAAGCCGCCGCAAACGTATGGCCCAACGGTCGCGGAAGCGGTCTCTAGATTGAGCAAGGCATATGCCAGAGAACGAGAATGAGCAGAGGTGATCCCATCTTCGAGGTGGAAAAGCTGCGCGTCGAACGCGAGGCCGTCATCCTGCACGAGGTTAATTGGCGCGTGGAGCGCGGGCAGCACTGGGTCATCCTCGGCGCCAACGGCTCCGGCAAAACGTCGCTCCTCAGCGCGCTGACCGGCTACCTCATGCCCTCCAGCGGCGAAATCCGCATCGGCCTCGCCCGCTTCGGCACCGACGATTGGCGCGAAGTCCGGCGATCGGTCGGCCTCGTCAGCTCCAGCCTCGGCCACCGGATTGAGCCGGAGGAAACCGCGCGAGAGATCATCGTTTCCGGGCGTACCGCTCAGATCAATCTTTGGAGCCGTATTACGGCGTCGGAGGGAAAGGAGGCGGACCGCATCCTGCGCCAAGTCCGCGCCAGCCATCTTGCCCATCGACCGTGGCGCGTCCTCTCGCAAGGCGAACGCCAGCGCGTGCTCATCGGCCGCGCCCTGATGGCCCGGCTGTGCCTGCTCTTCCTCGACGAACCCGCCGCCGGACTCGACCCTGTCGCGCGCGAGGACTTTCTCCAATTTCTCACCACGCTCGCCCGAAGCCATCACGCGCCCACGCTCGTCCTCGTCACCCATCACGTCGAGGAAATCGTCCCGCTCTTCACCCACGTTCTCCTCCTGCGCAACGGAAAAACTCTCGCCGCCGGAACCAAGCCCGACGTGCTGACCTCCAAAAATCTTTCCACCACTTTCGGCGCGCCTGTCGCCCTACGCCGAAGCGGCGCCCGCTACCGCCTCGAAGTCGGCCGTCACGCTGGTTCCTTCGCCTCGACCCGCAAGTCTTAATCAACCGGCCTTCGCCCGCATCCCCAGAGTTCCGAATTGCAATTCTTCCTCAGGTCAGACAACATCACGCCTCACGGCCAGAACAACGCGGGCGTAGTTCAATGGTAGAACGGTAGCCTTCCAAGCTACACACGAGGGTTCGATTCCCTCCGCCCGCTCCCCTCTCAAAATCGGTTTCGCGTATAATCTAGCGTCTAACGCACGCGGGAAATGCCGAGAGGACGCGGATTAATTGTGGGCGCTGCGACCGCCTCAAAACGTTGCTGATCATTCTCAAGTAGTTGACGAATGGGCAGAACACACCGCCCGGGTCAGAAATCGCTGATTAAACAGGCCATGCTTCACGATCCTCTGGTCGGGGCAGTCTGTCACCCTGAGGAAGTTTGGCAGATGACGGACGAGATGTTGGTTGCTCTCGCGTCTTGGCTGCCCCAGTACGCTAGGGAGATTCCTCATGCGGCTGCGCGTCTGGCTACTCAGGAAAAAAACGGTACCCGAGTGATTCTGCAGCCTGGTGCGGGAGCAGCTAGAATTAAAACCAAAACTGTCTCCAAGATGGGGCAAGACGCGGAAAAAGCGCGCCAAAACGCCGGGGCGGCGGATAAGGGTCACTTAACCTAAGCTAAGACGACATACACTTATCCAAGTCGGCTTTGCATGAGCTGGAACTGGTGCTCTTCTCCTGAAAGCAAATTGACGAAAGACGTGCAGAGTTATGATCTCAGGCTTTGAGCATTACGGCGGAAGCGGGCCGTCGATCTTATTATTCAATCCGTAAACCTTGCGCTCTCCCGCCAGCGCGACAAGCTCGACCCGCTTTCGGTCTCCCGGTTCAAAGCGCACGGCCGTCCCTGCTGCGATGTTCAGGCGAAAACCCAGCGCAGCCGCGCGATCGAAATCCAGCGCGGTATTCACCTCGTAAAAATGAAAATGGCTGCCTACCTGGATTGGGCGATCGCCCGTGTTTGCCACGGCGAGCGTTTTTGTCGGCAGGCCGACGTTGGCTTCAATCGTGGCGGAGTCCGCGACAATAATTTCTCCAGGAATCATACAATTAGCGAATGGGATGATGCACCGTCACCAACTTCGTTCCGTCCGGGAAAGTTGCCTCGACCTGCACGTCGTGAATCATTTCGGGCACGCCCTCCATCACGTCGGCTCGCTTGAGCAAGGTTGTGCCATAGCTCATCAGTTCGGCCACCGTTTTGCCGTCGCGCGCGCCCTCCATGATTTCGTACGTGATGATGCCAACGGCCTCGGGATAATTGAGTTTGAGGCCGCGCGCCTGCCGTCGCCGGGCGAGGTCAGCCACGGTGACTATGAGCAGTTTTTCCTGGTCGCGAGGAGACAGATGCATGGCGAAAAGAATAAGCAATCCATGTGCCTTGCCCAGCCGGGATTCGAGGTAAATCCGGGCGGCAAATCCTCGACGGACCATATTGGTCCGGGTATGTTTCGTGCAGAATTTGGTCAACAACTCCGCCCCTTGCGGGCACTTCCCGTTCGCTTATGCCCCTCCATTTGACCCGTCGGCAATATGTAGAAATGTTTGGTCCCACCACCGGTGACCGTGTTCGCCTGGCCGACACGGACCTCTTCATCGAAGTGGAGCGCGATCTTGTGGCGGAGAGCGGCGGCTATGGCAACGAAGTGAAATTCGGGGGCGGCAAGGTCATTCGGGATGGCATGGGCCAATCGGCTCTGGCCACGGATGCCGAATCACTCGATCTCGTCATCACGAACGCGTTGATTCTCGACGCCGTGCAGGGCGTGATCAAAGCCGACATCGGCATCAAGGCGGGACGCATTATCGGCATCGGGCACGCGGGAAATCCGCTGATCCAAAATGGGGTGACTATGACGATTGGCGCGGCGACGGAAGTCATCGCAGGCGAGGGCTGCATCGTCACGGCGGGTGGCATCGACACGCACATCCACTTTATCTGCCCGCAGCAAATCGAGCATGCGCTCGCGAGTGGAGTCACCACCATGCTGGGCGGTGGCACCGGACCGGCCACGGGAACGAAGGCGACCACCTGCACTCCGGGCATCTGGAACATGCACCGGATGCTGGAGGCGGCGGAGGAATATCCGATGAACCTCGGATTCATGGGCAAGGGCAATTGCTCCACCGCAGAGCCGTTGCGCGAGCAAGTCCTGGCCGGTGCCATCGCATTGAAACTGCATGAGGATTGGGGCACCACGCCGGCGGCCATCGACACGTGCCTCGGCGTTGCCGACGAGCTCGACGTCCAAGTCACGATCCATACCGATACGCTCAACGAATCCGGCTTCGTAGAAGACACCCTTTGCGCCTTTAAGGGCCGCACGATCCACACGTTTCACTCCGAAGGCGCCGGCGGGGGCCACGCGCCCGACATCATCCGCGTTTGCGGTGAGAGCAACGTCCTGCCCTCCTCGACCAACCCGACGCGGCCTTTCACCGCCAACACGATTGATGAGCATCTCGACATGCTCATGGTTTGCCATCATCTCGACTCCAAAATCCCGGAAGACGTCGCTTTCGCAGAGTCGCGCATTCGTCCGGAGACCATTGCGGCGGAAGATTTGCTGCATGATCTTGGTGCCTTTTCCATGATGTCGAGCGACAGCCAGGCGATGGGTCGCATCGGGGAAGTCATCATTCGCACCTGGCAATCTGCCCACAAAATGAAGAGCCAGTTCGGGCCGCTGCTCTCCAGCGTGCATGGCGCGGCGGATAATTTTCGCGCGCTGCGCTACATCGCCAAGTACACCATCAACCCCGCCATCACTCACGGCATTGCGCACGAAGTCGGCTCGATCGAAATCGGCAAGCTGGCCGATCTCGTCCTCTGGCAACCTGCTTTCTTCGGCGTTAAGCCGGAGTTGATTCTCAAGGGCGGCCTGATCGCCATGGCCAACATGGGCGACCCCAACGCCTCTATCCCCACTCCGCAGCCGACGTTCTACCGCCCGCAATTTGCCGCTCATGGTCGCGCCCGCTATTCCACTTCCGTGACCTTCGTCAGCGAGGCCTCGCTGCGCAGCGGTACACTTGGCTCGCTTAATTTGGCCAAGCGCCTGGTGGCCGTCAACAACACCCGCAAAATCTCCAAGGCCAATCTGCTCTGGAATGATGCGTTGCCAAAAATCGAAGTCGATCCGGAAACCTACATGGTCAAAGCCGACGGCCGTGAACTTCGTTGCGAACCCGCACACGTCCTGCCCATGGCGCAACGTTATTTCCTGTTCTGATCGAACCCAAGGCTGAAGCCGAGCCTACACCTTGCCGCAGAGATGTAGCTTTTTGGCCGAGTCATGCCTCGTTTCACTCCGGGCCCAAGCCGTGGACTTGCCTTGAAGCGGGAACGTCAAAAGCGGGCGGATTTTCGCAAACGCCGTTAACGAAAAGGTTGATCACGGGATTGTTCGCCCGAGGCTTGGCGTGCCTTATGGTAGCGGTATTGCAGCGGCGAGAGACCTGACTTTTGCTTGAACTGTCGGCTGAAATAAAACAGGTCGGGATAGTCCAGCCGCTCCGCAATTTCGCCCACGGCGAGGCTGGTTTCGGTCAGAAGATGGCGTGCCCGCGACAAGCGCACTTCCAAGAGGAAATCGCGCGGCGTTTGCTGGGTGACAAGCTTGAAAATCCGACTGAAGTGAGCAGCACTCCAGTGCAGTTGCTGCGCCATTTCGCTGACGCGCGGCAGGCGATCCGGCGTCGCGTGAATCAACACGATAAGCCTCGCGATTTTCTTGCGCTGATCGGCCGTTACAGCGTTTCCCTCGATTCGTGGAGGCTCTGAATGCAGCAAGTCCAGAAGCGTGGCTTTGAGCAGCGCTTCAGCGATCTGCCGTTGATGGGCAAACAGCTGAACAATGCGGCGCAAGCAGGAGTCGTAGAAATCCAAATCGGGGACTTCAAAAAATTCGGGCCATTGGCGATAAAGCCGGGTGGATTCATTGGCCTGAAACGTTTTCCCCGGGCAGGCAGTGAAGTGGATGTAGGTGAATCCTAGCGGCTGGCTCTTGTCGAAACCGCAGTCGTAGATGCCGCCGGGCCGCATCAGCGCGCAGAAGCCGGGGAGGAGATCGAACTCGCGGTCTCGGCTGCGCATCCAGCCCCGGCCTTTCCAGACCAACCAGAGTTCGGCATCGGCCAACTGGAGAGAATGCTCCCGCGTGCGGCTCCAGCCTGGTCCGGAAACCACCCTTCCACATGGGTCGTTCAGGCGCAGGTGGAAGTTGGACGAGATCATAAAAAGACAAAAAGATAATGCAAGATGACATCCCCTCCTGCGATGAAAATTTGTTCAATAAAGACCGGGATATGGCGAGATGACGGCAGGCTTGATTCCCTGACTAATATGAAAAACCATCTCCATTTCGAAGATCACGAACTCGATGTCTGTGTTGTCGGGGGAGGCATGGCCGGGGTGTGCGCAGCCCTTGCCTCGGCGCGCAATGGCGCCAAGACCGCCATCGTGCAAGACCGCCCAGTTTTCGGCGGCAACGCTTCGTCGGAAATCCGCATGTGGATCTGCGGGGCACATGGCGCCAACAACAAGGAGACGGGCATCCTCGAGGAAATCCAGTTGGAAAACCAGTATCGCAATCCGGGCGGCAATTATTCGGTCTGGGACAGCGTGCTGTGGGGCAAGATCGCTTACCAGCCGAACCTCACCACTTTCCTCAACTGCACGTGCACGGATGCGGAAATGGACGGTAACCGGATCGTGGGTATTAAGGCCTGGCAATTGACCACGCAGACATGGCACACCATTCACG
>CAZZWT010000126.1:0-8983 GCA_964657775.1 uncultured Candidatus Methylacidiphilales bacterium
AACGCGGTCTCGACCGGGACGCCGAGGTTCGTCTCCTTGAGCAGCATGCGGAATTCCATGCCGATCGGGTTGGGCGAGTCCTTGCTCGCGATGTCGACGCCCTGCAGGAAAGTTTGGCCGGAGCGGAGCGAATTGGTGATGAGGACGAGGAACTCCGCCAGTTGCAGCACGAATTTTTCGATGCGCATGGAGCGCTTGATTTTCAGAATTGGAATATGCAGCACGAGACCGACGAAAGCCGCGATGCCGATGGCCAGCCAGGGATTATGCGAAATCACGACGACAACCAAGCCCGTGAGAACAGCCATGCCAAGGCGCACCATGAGGAACTCCGCCGGCTTAAGCGGGATATCGCACTGGGTCAGCTCCTTTTCCAGGGTGTCCATGTAGGACTGGCCGGTGAAGCGGGCAAAGAATCCGCGGAAATCAATGGCGGCGAGGACCGATTTCTTTTCCCCGCCGAGCTCGATCTCGCGCGCCATCGCCTCCGGGTCCTTGGCGAGATTCTTGAGCTTTTCGCGCAGGTCCATCTGCGGCGCGGCGGTTGTCTGCTGGTAGCCGACGGCGAGCAGGACGAAAAAACCCAGGATGCAGACGCAAACGAGAATGAGCATTGGGTCCATAGTCTTAGGGATACTCGGGATTGTTGTGGTGAAGGACGCTCTGGTAAATTTCGACCGGGATGTTCAGCTCGTTGGCGTTGAACTTTTGCTGCGCCTTCGGGACGATGCCAAGTCCGCGCGTGACCCCGATGAGCTTGCCCTCGGGATTCACGCCGGTCTGCTCGTACTTGAAGACGTCTTGCAGCGTGACCATATTGCCTTCCATGCCCTGAATTTCGGTGATGGCGACGCACTTGCGGCTGCCGTCGGCCAGGCGGTTGATCTGGACGATGAGATGGACCGCGCCCGAGATCTGCTGGCGGATGGCGAGCTGAGGCAGGTCCATGCCCGCCATCATAACGAGGGTTTCCAACCGGGCAATAGCGTCGCGCGGGGTATTGGCGTGCGTGGTGGTGAGCGAGCCATCGTGCCCGGTGTTCATCGCCTGGATCATGTCGAGCGCCTCACCGCCGCGACACTCACCGATGACGATACGATCAGGGCGCATCCGCAAGCTGTTCTTCACGAGATCGCGAATGGCGACTTCGCCCTTGCCCTCGATGTTCTTCGGCTTGCTTTCAAGGCGGACGACGTGGTCCTGCTGCAGATTCAATTCGGCCGCGTCTTCAATGGTAATGATGCGTTCGCCATCCGGGATGTAGGACGAGAGCGCGTTCAACATGGTCGTCTTGCCCGAACCGGTGCCGCCGGAAATAACGATGTTGAGCGTACAATGCACACAGGCCTTGAGGAACATCGCCATGCTCTGCGAAAGCGCGCGATAGCCGATCAGCTTTTCCATCGTCAGCGGGCTCTTGCTGAATTTGCGGATGGTGATGGTGGGGCCGTTGAGGGCGAGCGGCGGGATGATGACGTTGACGCGCGAGCCGTCGGGCAAACGGGCGTCGCAAAGCGGACTCGATTCATCGACGCGGCGGCCAAGCGGCGACAGAATCTTGTCGATGACCCGGCGGCAGCTTTCCACGTCGAGGAACTTGATCGGCGAGAGCGTGAGGCGGCCCTTCTGTTCGGTGTAAATCGTCTGGTGGCCGTTGACCATGATTTCGGTGATGGTGTCGTCCTTGAGCAATTGCTCGAGCGGGCCGAAGCCGACCATTTCGTCGATGATGTCGCCGAGGAGCTTAACGCGAAGCTGGCGGCCGATCGGCACCTTGTCTGCCGTAAGGCGTTCGTCGACGAGTTCCTCGATGCGATGCTTGAGCGCGCCTTCGTTGCCCCGTTCCAGGAGCTTAGGGTCGAGCGCCTGCACCAAGTAGGGCAGAAGCTGCTTCTTGAACTGCATGACGAATTCCTGTGCGGCATCGGGCTGGGCCGCAGCGGCGCGCTGGGAATTGATCGGCGAGGCCTGCACCGGGTGCAGCGCGGAAGTCGAAGTGGAAACGCTGGGCAACGCCGCCGTGGCGGGCGCGGGGACGCCGGGACGTGGGGGAATGCCCCCCGCGCCGGGAGGACGGGCAGGCACGCCGCCGGGACGCGGAATGGCACCGGGGACGGGAGCGACCGGGCGGTTGAAATTGGGCGGAGGTATCGGCATAGGCGAATCGGGTTAAGGTCTGTAATATAGCATGGAATGAGCCATTGCTAAATTCGCCCCGATCCCTTCGAGGGCGCACCTTTTTTGCCTTTGCCGTCGTCGGCCGGTTTTTCCTGCCAGCGGTAGAACGAAAGTTCGGCCAGTTTGTTCAAGACGACAGAAATGGGATGATGCGGTTCCGCGACCACGATCGGCGCACCGCTGTTGATGGAGAACGTGATCGGCCCGGCATTGCACGGAAGATACGCCGCAACCGGGTGTTCAAGGAGCGATTCGATTTCACTCTCGGATATCTCGGCACCAATCTCGGCTTCATTAACCAGAACCTTGAGCTTCTGGTTGGTGACCTGCCGATCGTTCTTCAAGAACTTGATCAGACTCTTGGCCGAAAGCAGGCGGGCGACGTCACGGCTGGTGACGAGAAAGATGATGTCGCTGGCATCGATGGCGGCGATGGTCGGGCCCGCCATGGCGATGCCGGTATCCACGACGATATACTGGCTGAGTGTGCGGGTCGCGGCCATGATGGCGGCGCCGACGTTGTAATCGAAGCCGGAGGCGTCGAATTCCTGGTTGGGCGAGGCCAGGTAACGGAAGCGAAGCCGGGGATGGACGGCGAGCGTGTTGTTCAGGTACTCGGCGTCGAGATTGCCGCCCTGCTGCACCGAATCCATGATGTTGTTGCGCGGCACGTCATCGAGCATGACGGCAAAGTCGCCGGGGTTCAGACTGAAATCGAGCAGAGTGACGCTGTCGCTCAGCTTGGCCATGGCCGCGGCGAGGTTCGTCGCGACGACCGACTTGCCGATGCCGCCACGCGCGGAGACGACGGAGATGACGAAGGCCTCGCCCTCAATGGCGGCGGGCGCGCGGTTTTGGTCGAAGCGCTCCTGCGTGCGAGGAGCGGCAGTGGCCAGGACCTTGGAAATTTCCTGTTGCGGGATCGGACCGACGAGCACGTCGCGCAGCTCGAGCTGGAGAAGGTTTTGCCAGACTTGGCCGCCTTCGGTGCCTTCCAGCGCGGGGATGATGTAGATATCCTGGGCCTTTTGGCGGACTTGAGCGATGAAGTCGAACCCGGTCATGTCGCCCAAGTTGAGGCGAACGATAAGCATCCGCGGATGCCCGGTTAGCATCGTGGCGGCGGCAAACAAGCCTTCGCGGCCCGTTTGCGTTTCGCTGATGAGGTTCAGCTCGGGATTGGATTTGATCGCCGCGCGGATTGTCGCGCAGCGTTCAACATCATCATGGACGAGAAAGACATCAATCATGTATCACGGCAAGGTCGAGGAGGGGGCCAGGGGCGCGCCGCTCGGTTGCCGGGAATTATCCGAGGCCGGTTGCGCGTTGTCAACTGCCGGGGTCGTCTCCGCGGGGGGTTGGAGCGTCTGCATTCCACCCGTTGCATGCGGAGCGAGCGGCGCCGGCGTGGTTGGGGCGTCACTGCCCTTGGCGTCCTTCATGTCCTTGGGCGACTCGGGACGGATATCGACGCCCTGCGCATCGTAGCGGACCGGCTTGATGATCGGCACGTCGCCCACTTCACGCGCGACGCTCTGAATCTCGGGGAAGAGAGGCTTCGGGTAGCGGAAGGAATCGGGATCGCGCATGCGCACAATGTGCGGCACCACGAGAACAATGACTTCCTCATTGGTGTCGTCTTCGGCCTTGCTCTTAAAGAAGGTGCTGAAGATGGGAATCTTGGAAAGGAACGGAATTTGGTTGATCGTGCTGCTGACTTCCTTGTCGATCAGGCCATCGATGACGACCATTTGGCCATCGCGCAGGTTGACGCGAGTGCGGGTGGTGCGAACGAAGAACTGGGGCAGCGAGATCGAACCGCCGCTGGGGATCGGCACGTCGTGGGCCGTCAGCGCTCCATCCGGCAGGGTAAGCTGCGTGGAGATATTCATGCCGATCAGGCCGTTTTCATCGACGTACTTCACCGTGTTATCGACGATTGGAACCGAGCCCTGCTTTTGGATGGCGACACCCACTTTGCCAACCTTGTCGGGGGTGGCTTCGGAGTCCTGTTCCAAATTATACCCGCTGCTCGATCCGGCGCCGACACTGCTCGGAATACCAAAAATCTTTTGTCCGGCAGGCTCGATGCCGCCGGCGGCGACGAGGTTCAAGGGCGAGATGTCCATGTTAACTCCGAGGAAAACCGACGAGGCCGTCAGCGTGGTAAGAGGAGGACTGGACGCCGTGGTGACCGCCGCGCTCACGTAGGATTGGACCTCGCCTTCCGAGTACCAACCGGGCTGGCCGTTGGTCAGGAAGAGGTCCGCCTCGCGGAAAATCTTGGCGAGATTGAGCACTTCAAACAGGCGGAGAATCGAGGTGGCGTTGACGGTGGAAAGAACGCCAGCCGGCCCCGTGATGAAGTTTTTCAGCGCGTTGATCGGATTCGGCAGGAAATTGAATGAGCTCGCGCCGAAGCCGAGCGTGAGGGTGGGGCCGCCGCCGCCGTTGGACCAGTCGAAGCCGGTCGTGCGGGTGTCGTCGTCCTTGATCTGCATGAAACGGATTTGCGTGCGGACCTGGATCGGGTCGCGGACAGTGATGAAATTAACCACAAAGGGGCAAAAAGTGCGGGCAACGCGAATGGCCTTGGCTTCGTCCAAGTCATCCTGCAGGTCGCCATAAAGGAAAATCTTTTCGGGGATCGAGGTGTCTTCGGTCGTCGTGGTGGTCGCGGTCGTGTTCTCCTGCTTCGGCGGGGTGAGCGGACCTCCGCCCTGCCCCTGCTGCTGGTTGTTCGGGTTGGCCGGCGGCTGGAATCCGGTACCGCGAACCGTGCCGCCCTGCGGCGTGGTCGTCGTGGTCGGCTCGACATAATCGCCAGTCGATTTCGTGTAGGTGCTGGTCGTGACCACGGTCGGCATCGGGAACTTGACACGGACGGTGAGGCCCTTGACGTTCGCAATCTTCTGGATGTTGTTAATGATGACCGATTCCTGCTCGGTGTACTCGCTCTGCTCCACTTCCTGGCCGAGCTGCGCCTTGACCTGCACGAAGTCGGTGAACTGCTTGACGATGCGCACGGCATCATCGAGCTCTTCCTGCGTCGGCACGGTGCCACCCACAACGGCCTCGTCCTTGTCGAACTCGATCGTCAAATTGCGATAACCCTTGGCGGAAAACGCGTTCTTGATCTGGAGCAGATCCGCACCGCGATTCTCGAACGTCGAGATGAAGTAGCGGTAGATCTGGCCCTTGTCGGTTACCGTCAGCGTCGTCTTGCCTTCCGTCTGCGCTTCAACGAGGAGCACGTTGTCGCTAATATCCGGCGTCACCACACGCACGATTCCGACTTGCGAGAGGCTGGTGTCGTCCACGGGCGCCGGGAAGGTCAGGCGCTTGGACTCGTTCAGATTGATATAGAGACGAACCGGGGCCGGGCTGACCGCGACATCATAAAGAAGTGTGCGCTCGCCGCTCTTGACCGTCAGCACGGCGCTGCCGCTGGCCACCCCGACGATGGAAAGCTGGTTGGGGGAAGCCTCGGACTTTTCGACCTTGATGATATCATCACGATTCACGTTGAAGCTATCAATCGTCCCATCGATCGGGAGAAGGCTCGGCTCGCCAAAATAGACATCCAGACGCTGGGCTACCGGCGCGGCGGGAGCTTGGTCCTGCGCGCGGATGGATCCGCACCCGAGTGCAAGCAAGCACCCAAGGAGGACCAGATTACGGTGTAGGTGGAGTTGGATTCGGTGTTTCATTCGTAGTTCCCTGGGAGGCTGCCTGGGCTTTTTGTTCTGCTGCGACTTGGGCCGCGATCTGAGCGGCGAGAGCTTGGACTCGGACCATGGATTTATCGACGACATTGGCCTGAACCTTGCGATAATCGTCGGCTGCGTAATCGGCGCCGTTGAAAGGCTTGATCTTGATTTCCGACTTATCGCTCTTGGCCCGGAGAATCATGCTGAACCGGCCGTTCTTGACCTGAACCATGTAAGTCAGCGCCTGCGCCTGTTCCGGCGTCACTTCAAAAGTGATGGTAACCGGGTCGCCGGGAGGGCCAGCCGGCACGATGCCGTTCATTTGCTCCGACTCAATCTTCGGGCCGGGGACGTACAGCACTTTCACGTTCTGAAACACCAACTGCGTGTTCAGGATGTAGACGTTGTCCTGCGTCATGTGCGAGAAAAGCAGGTCGACCATGTCGCCATCCACCGCGAAGCCGCCCGTGTTGTTGGCCTCCGCATTGAAGATGTTAATCGAAACCGCGCGCATGCCGGGAGAAATTCGGGTCGATAATTGCGGCAAGCTTTTACCGATGTTACGCGGCGTGAGCGGGTCGCCCTTCTCGATGTTACGCACGGCATAGAAACCGACGATATCGTCCTTCTCGGTGAAAGCGTCTGGGAGGATGTCGACCGGCGTGGCCTTCTTCTCGTAGAAAGCGGAACTGATCTTCGCGCCCGCTTCCACCGGTTGCGTTGCATAGAAAACCATGCGAGTATTAGCAGGAGCCTGTGGCGGAGGTGCCGCTTGAGCATTGGCGAGCGCATCCTGCGCGGCCTTCAGATCGGCAGCCGCTTTCGCAAGTTCGGCTTGATGGGCTGCGGCCTGATTCTGATTGTACTTTATGAATACAAAGATGGCGACGATGCCCAGAAGTGCGGCAGCAATAATGGCGTAAGGCGGCGATTTCTTTTTCACGATGTTATTTCCGGCCCTTAACGGTTCTTTTCACACATTCTTGTATAAAAACAAAATTAGAGTCAATGTTTTTTCGCATTTGATGACGGGAATGTGCTCATTTTTCTAATCTTACACAAGAATTACTCCTCGCCCGGTACGCGCTTTTTTTGGTGCGATTTCAGAGGTTTTAGCAGAGTTTATTCCAGATGTAACCTCCGCAGTTGCGATTTGGATGACTGAGACGTAATTATTCGTCTAAATCTTCACGGTCGATTGATTTATCACGCGGGTCGTTGATCAAGATCGCGTGAAATCGAACGCTTTTGTCACCAAACAGGACAAGCGAGTGGTGCCGTTGCGGACAGCGCCACGTTCCGAAAAAAGACCGAGAATCTACTCGTTAATCGCGGCCATGGTCTCGGCCATGCCCTTTTCTTCTCTTTCCCGGGCAGCCGTCACATCGTAGGCGAAGTTGTCGGTGTGCTCAGGATTAAGAGGGGACATTTCCCGCAGCTGTTCAATGATCGGCGGAATGACTTCAAGGGCATACTCGATGTCGGAGTCGTTATTGAAATGGCTGAAGGAAAAACGAACGCAACTGCGCGCGCGCGCCGGAGTCATGCCCATGGCGCTGAGGACGTGCGAAGGATCGAGCGACCCCGTGGTGCAGGCGGAGCCGGAGGACGCGCAAATACGCTTGTCCCAGAGGCGGAAAAGGATCGCCTCCGCCTCAACGAAGTCGAATGCAATATTGCTTGTGTTAGGCAAGCGCTGATCGACTTTGCCGTTGATGTAGAGATGTGGCAGCCGCTTCATCAGCGCTTCCTCAAACAGATCGCGCATGGCGCGGACGCGGCCCTGCTCCTCGTCAAGGCGCTCCAGGGCGAGCTCCGCCGCGCGACCGAGGCCGATGATCGACGCCACGTTCTCCGTGCCGCCTCGCTTGCCGCGCTCCTGCCCGCCACCGATAACGTAAGGCACGACCTTGGTGCGGCGCTTCACGTAGAGCACCCCCACGCCTTTCGGCGCATGCAGCTTGTGGCCGGACAGGGAAAGGAAATCGATGTCGCTCTTGGCGACATGGCGCAGGTCGATCTTGCCCGGCGTCTGCACCGCGTCGGTGTGGAAGAACGGCCCCTTGCTCTCGGGATCGACCGCGGCGTATTCGGCGCGCTTGCGCTTGACGATGGTGGCGATTTCCTCGACGGGGAAGAGCACGCCAGTCTCGTTGTTGGCCCACATGATGGAGACGATGGCGGTGTCGGGACGAATCGCTTTCTCCACTTCAGCGAGGTCGAGCGTGCCGTCGGCCTTGACCGGCAGGCGCGTGACGCCGAAGCCCATGCGCTCCAGTTGGTCGGTCTGGTTCATGATGGCCGAGTGCTCGACCTGAGTGGTGACAATGTGCTTCTTGCCCGTGGTCTGGAGCGCGGACCAGATGGCCATGTTATCGCTCTCCGTGCCGCAACTGGTGAAGATGATTTCCTTGGCCGTCGCGCCCAGGAGAGCAGCGACTTTCTCGCGCGCCTCGATGATGTGGCCTTCGACCAGCTTGCCGAAGCCGTAGGCGCTGGAGGGATTGCCGTAGTACTCGGTCAGAAAGGGCACCATCGCCTCAAAAACTTCGGGAGCAATGCGCGTGGTGGCATTGTTATCGAGGTAAATGATCTCGGGGCGGGTATCGTTTTCAGGGCGAGGTGCGTGCATAAGGGAACAGATAGTCGTGAACATCCTAGACTATCACCCCCTGCCCACCATGCAAGCCGGTTGTTGCGGTCGAAAGGCAGGTTTCGCGCGAAGGGCCGAAAAGAGGAGGAAGGGGCTAAGGGCAGGTTGCGGAAATAAGAGTGTGCTGCCTTTGTGTGCTGCCATTTCTCCCCTTCTCCCACCCTCTTCAGCCCTTTGCCTTCCCTCTTTGCAGTCCTCCGTGCGAAATGTCCCCTCCCCTATGGCAGCGGCTTGCGGAGTTGGGCGAGACCGATGGCCATGACGAGAATGAGGTAGCTCACCAGCAAACTCAGGACGAGGAACGACCAGGAGATGGCGGCAGCGAAGACGGTCGCGCCGGCGACGAGGCCGCTGATGATTTGCATGCCGAGGAGCGGGATCATCATAATGGGGTCGGCCAGCAACTTGGGCCGGGTGCCGGGCTTGACCGGCGTGGCGAAAG
>CAZZWT010000127.1:0-8979 GCA_964657775.1 uncultured Candidatus Methylacidiphilales bacterium
CGGCGCAAGGGCCTGCGCCGGCTACCTTTTGAGTCGGCCACTTTTTTTGAACCTCAAGGCCGCCGTGCGCGTCTTAGCTTGGTGATGAAACTCGTCGTCTCGATCCTCGCCTCCTTGGCGCTGCTCTCGATTTCAACGATGGCCAGCCGTGCGGACGAATTCAGCCGGATCGCCAACTGCCCCGAGACTTATTGGGTTCCGGCGCAAACTCCACCGCCGCCCGGCTACTATGGCAGTGCGCCGCAACCTTACTATTACGGGCCTCCGCCGCCCGGCTATTATTATGGCCCGCCGTCCCCGCGGCCGCCCGTGGTGATTGTCCCCCGGTTTTATTTCGGGTTCCATTTTCACTAGGCGGGCAGAATAGGTCCTACGGGACTTCATACGACCTATAGGTCTTGGATAACGCCGCGCTAATCCGTACTAATATCCTTCGCCCAGGTCCGATTTTCCTCGTACCACCTCACTAGGCGCGACATACCATCGCGGATGCTCGTCTTCGGCGCCCACTCCAGAAATTTCTTCGCCTTGGTTATATCGGCCCAGGTCTCCGCCATGTCGGCGGGGTGCCAAGGCTTGAACTCAATGTTCGCCTTCTGGTAGGTCAGTTCCTCAATCAGGCGAATCATCTCGAGCAACTTCAACGGCTCATCGGAGCCGAGATTGAACGCCTCGCAACCGACCGGTCGCAGCGCGGAAATCGTGCCCCGCGCGATATCGTCCACATAAGTGAAATCACGCGATTGCGACCCATCGCCAAAAATCGTGATCTTCTTCCCCTCGCGGATCCGCTGCGTGAAGCGGAGCGGCGTCATGTCCGGCCGCCCTGCGGGCCCGTAGACCGTGAAGTAGCGCAGCACGCTCACATCCAGCCCGTGCAGAAAGTGGTAGGTGTAGGCCATCGCCTCGGCCGCCTTCTTCGTCGCCGCGTAGGGCGAGAGCTGGCGGTCCGTGTTCATCTCCTCGCGATAGGGTGTCGAGTGTTCCTTGCCGTAGAGGCTCGAAGTCGAGGCCAGCACGAACTTCTTTACGCCGAACTTGCGGCACATCTCCATCACGTTGATCGCGCCGACGACATTCGATTCCACATAGACGCGCGGATTTTCCACCGAGTAGCGAACGCCTGCGCGGGCGGCGAGATTGATGACGGCATCGAACGGCGGCGTGCGGCCGGCGCGCGCATGCTTCTCGAAGAGACGCTCCAGCGCGCCCGCATCGGTCAGGTCCAGCCGATGGAGCTCCAGCCCGGGCATATTCTCGAGCTGCACCCAGCGCCAGACCTTCAGCCGCACATCATAGGCGTCATTGAAATTATCGAGGCCCGTGACCTCGTAGCCTTGCTCGTGCAAGAGCGAGCAGACGCGCGAGGCGATGAAGCCGGCAGCGCCGGTCACGAGAATACGCTTCATCGGGGTGGAAGGGGATAGGGCAGCCATGGCGGGAAACGGATATTCAGCCAAGCATTGCCCGCGAAATCGAGAACTTTTCCTCGGACGGGTGTTCAATATTCGTCTTCGGCGGACGTCCTAGAAAAGGACCTCGGCGACAATTCCAGAAAAGCCAAGGGTTTTACCGGGCCGTAGCCGGTGGTCAGACCGCAACCGAGGTCGCCGGTGCCGGTAGGGTAACCGGCTTGGCCGCATTCTACTTGAGGTAACCCAAGTACTGGTTCACGTACTCGCGATCCTCCTGCGTCAGCTTCTCGCGATTGGACTTAAGCCAGGCTTTCGCCTCGGCGCGCCGATCCTGCCGCTCCACCGGGCCGGGCGCTTCGTCGATCAGTTGCACGAGCATCACCAGTTCGTTGGAACGCGCACCCGTCTCATCCAGCAGGCCGACAATGTTGTTGGACCACGTTTCTGGCGTATCGAACATGCCGTTGAGCGCCCGTTCATGCAGCTCGAAATGGAGGTTATCCATCCCGAACTGGCGCAGGCGCACCACCACCGGAAAATTCAGCACGGCGAAGATGCCGACCACGAGAAAGGGCGCGGTATGCTCATCGATCAGAATGATGTGGTAGAACGAAAGAAACATCCCGAAGAACAGGAGCTCAAAGGCCAGCCCCAGCACGGCGGTGTTGGCCACCATCAGCACCATCCACGAGGCAAGGCATCCGCGCTCGAAGAATGCTCGGAGCCACTTACGAAACGGTCGGGGGTACACAATAGCCTTTACTTAAGTTGTCGTCTCTAACTGGAAAAAGCTTAGCACATCCTTTCCGATGCGCGAATTCCTCCAACAAATAATGTTATTTTTGTTACGCTGGCGACACCCGCGCGTGACGTTTACCACTGAAATCGAGGAGAAGCGGCGTGGCACGTGGCCCCAACCTCCTGATTTTTCGCGCAGGCCCGAATCCCTTTGCCCTGAGCGAGGGCACTGCTACTTTAATGGCGTGAACGTCGTCGCGACCATTCCGGGGTTGTGGGCGGACGCGCCTTTTTCCCAACAGCTCTTCTGGGCGATTGGCATTTTGGGCCTCGCCCTGATCATCCTGCAGGCCGTGTTGACCTTGGTCATCGGCCATCACGGCGACATCAACTCCGACAACAGCGCCGACGGCCACGGCGGCCATGGCTTCACGACCTACTTCTCGCTGCGCAGCATTTCCGCCGCGCTGCTCGGCTTCGGTTTTGGCGGCGCGTATCTGGATCGCATCGGTCTCGCCCTCTACGTGGCGGCAGCGGGCGGACTTGGCCTCGGGCTGCTCATTGGCGTCGCCTACGTCGCACTGCTCAATTCTCTGCGGAAACTTCAGTCCGATGGCAGCATGCTCCTCCTCATCGATGCGGTGGGCCGCAACGGCAAGGTCTACCTTCCCGTCCCCGGCGAGACGGCGGGCCCGGGCGAAATCCAAGTCGCGTTTGGCGGCAAACTGCACAACATCGCCGCATTTACAAAAGGGCCCACGCTGCCCGTCGGCACTTTCGTGCGCGTGGACGGTCTGCACGGCGAGAAAGCTTTATTGGTGGAAAAAACAGAACAGCAGTTCTAATCGACAGGAAAAAATATGGATCTCATCTATCTCGCAGCTGGTTTGGCCGTGTTGGTCTTCATCATCTTCTTCAGCTTTCTCACGCGCTACAAGCGGTGTCCGTCGGATCGCGTGCTCGTCGTCTACGGGCGCGTGGGCGAGGGGCGCAGCGCGCGGTGCATGCATGGCGGCGCCACCTTCATCTGGCCCGTGGTCCAGGATTATCAATTCCTCGACCTGCGCCCGATGTCGATCGACATCCAGTTGAACAACGCGCTCTCGAAACAAAACATCCGCGTCAGCGTGCCCTCGACCTTCACCATCGGCATCACCACCGACGCCGATAAAATGGGCAACGCCGCCGAGCGGCTGCTCGGTTTTAGCGGCGCGCAGATCACGCAGCTCGCCAAGGAAATCATCTTCGGGCAAATGCGGCAGGTCGTCGCCACGATGCGCATCGAGGAAATCAACGCGGACCGCGATCAGCTCATCATCGCCATCACGAACAACGTCAGCACCGAGCTGGAAAAGGTCGGCCTGCGGTTGATCAACGTCAACATCCAGGACGTCACCGACGAGTCGGGCTACATCGAGGCGCTGGGCAAGGAAGCCTCGGCCAAGGCGATTGCCGATGCGAAGATCAAGGTCGCGCAAGCCGAGCGCGATTCCGAAATCGGCAAGGCGCAGGCCGATAAGGAAATGACCGTCAGCGTCGCCGCGGCGCAGGCCGATGCCACGCAGGGCAAGAACACCGCGCAGCAGCAGATCGCGCAATCGAACGCGGACCTCCGCATCAAGCAGGCCGAGGCCGCACGCACCGCGCAGGTGGCCGAGAATGTGGCCAAGGCCGATGTCGAGCGCCAGACCTTCGACGCCGAGGGCAAGGCGCAGGAAGCACGCGCGGAGATGCAGCGCAAGCAGCAATTCGCCGAGCGCGTCGTGCCCGCGCAAATCGCCAAGGACGCGCTCGTTGTGCAGGCCGAGGCGGCCGCGCAACAGGTGACCATCGCGGCGCAGGCAGAGGGTCAGCGCAACATCACCATCCAGCAGGCCGAGGCGGTCGCGGCGGAAGCGCAGGCGAAGAAAATCATGTCGCTGAAGCAGGCGGAAGGCTGGGGCATCAAGGCCGTATTGGAAGGCCGCGCGGAAGGTTTCCGCCAGCTCGTCGCCTCGGCCGGCGGCAACGCCAGCGAGGCGGTCGTCGTGCTCGTGGCGGATCAATTACCTGCCATGATCGACTCGCAGATGAAGGGGATCTCCAACCTCAAGATCGACAAGGTCATGGTTTGGGGCGGCGGTCAGGATGGCGGCAAAGGCGGCATCTCCACGCTGCTAAAGGATCTCATCACCGGCCTGCCTCCCGTCACCGATCTGGCCAAAGCCGCCGGGATCGAGCTTCCGCCCGTGCTCGGGCGCGTGCAGAATGATGTGGTGAGCTCGAGCTACACGCAGCCGAGCGAGCTGCCGCCGCAGGCGTAGCGGAAACTTTCCGAGGTAGCCGTCGCACGCCGGGCGGCTTCTACCTCGGCTCCGACAGCGGGCGCAGACCGCTGCGACTACTGACGACCGCAGGTCAGGGCTTCATTCCTTCCGGCAAATACTTCTGAAACTCCGGCTGCACCATGACGCCGCCCGACATGGAAGAGCTGCCTCTTGGGTTGCCGTTCGCGTCGAATTGATTTTGCCGGACGGTATAGACCCGCTTGGTGCCTTCCCCGGTCCAACTGAGCTCGATTTGCTTTTTGGTCTCCGTGAAACCATCCAACTGCGTGTTGTAATTGTAGGAATCCGTTCCCATGAAGACATCGGTGCGGTCTTTCCCCATGATGTTCGTCAAATCGGTTTGCAGCTGGCTCTTGATCGTGTCGCCCTGCTTGTCGGCGGCAATATCATAACAGACGCTGGTGGCCGTTTGCTTGGAGAGAACCGTGTTGGCGTCCTGAATCTTTTCCAACTCAGCCCTCGCATCGACGAGGTGCTGCTCGACTGCATTCTTTTCCTCCGGGGTAAGATCGAGCAGCGCCACCATTTCCGGTGTAATTTCCAATTGCTGGGAGAACGCCTCTATGTTGATTTGCTTCTGGTATTTCTTGAAGAACGCCAGCCGGTCCGCCAGGGCCATTCGCTCATTTTGCTGCGGATCGGTCAGCTCCTTTTCCAGCTCGCGAATCCGCGCGCTAAGCAGCGCGTTATTCTGCTCCCGGTCCTGCGCCGCGCTGTCCGCGAAAAAGCCCGAGGTCGATCCCATGCCGGCGTTTTTCGCGATTACGTTGGAACGGGAAGAATCGCTCGCCAGAAAAAATCCGATCGCAATTCCCGCGAAGAATGTCGCGGCCAGCACACCCACGATGACAAGCATTTGCTTCGACATGACTCCTCTCTAGCATTTCCGGGGGCAGAGGAAAGGCAGGTTTCACACGGAGGCACGAAGTCCACGGAGAAGATCCTAAGAACCCTCCCCCAAACTCCGTGCCTCCGAGCCTCCGTATGAACTCTTCCCTCTCCATCTGAATTCCGTTACCCACCAACGAGAAGCACCCGACAAAGCCCGACGCGCCTTGCCTGAATGGGAAAGCAGGAGCATACTAGGGCCACACCATGAGGTTGTTATGTCTTCCTTCACCACAAATCTTACCGAGTGGCTTTGCACGCTGCTCTCGATCTACGGCTCCGTGCTTTGCATCCGGAAGCGCGTCAGCGGCTTTGTGGTCTTCCTCGTGGCGGACCTTGGTTGGCTTGCGTCCGCGTGGATGAACGCGCATTCGTCGCTGCTCGTGCAGCAGGCGATTTACGTGGTCCTCAATATCGTCGGGTACGCCATGTGGCGTCAAGACGAGCGGCTTCGATGGCGCCCGTACCCTCACCAGGCCAACCGGGACACTGAATCCTTCCCTCCCGACCGTCGTTACGCTGACCTATTGCTGCACGGCGCCGCCTGACCCGGAGCCGCTCGCGGAGCTCGAGCTTCCGGTCATGGAGCTCGCCCCGATGGTCTTCAAGACCCGCGCGCCGGTCATCAACCGCAACGGCCCCGACATCCGTCTTCTGCAAAAGCGCGAGAAAGTCGCCGCGCTGGACCTGCGCTTCCAGCGTTATCGCAAAGCCGAGCCATAACGGGCCCCGCTTTAGATTTGCGTCGTGAAGAACTTCGCGATGCAGTCCGCCACGAACTCGCGCATCGTTTCGGTCAGGCCCGGGTAGACGCCGATGAAGAGCGTTTGGTTCATGATCGTATCGGTGCCGGTCAGCTCGCCGTGCACGCGGCGTGGGATGTTTTCGAAGCCGGGCTGCTTCAGCACATTGCCGGCGAAGACGAGGCGCGTTTCGATCTTCGCCTCTTCCAGATAGTTGATGAACTTGCTCCGGTCGAGGTGCGGCTTCAGCGTGATTGGGAAGCAGAACCACGACGGGTCGGCCTTCGGATGCACAGTGGGCATGATGATGTGCTCCTGCCACTGCGCGAGACGTTCGAGGTAAAACTTGGCGTTGGCGCGGCGCGCGGCGATGAACGCCGGCAGCTTTTTAAATTGCGCGCAACCGATCGCGGCCTGCATGTCGGAGACCTTCAGGTTGTAGCCGAGATTCGAGTAGGTGTACTTGTGGTCATAGCCGAACGGCAACGAGCCGAGCTGCCAGCCGAAGCGCTTGCCGCAGGTGTCGCTCACGCCCGGCTCGCACCAGCAATCGCGGCCCCAATCGCGCACGCTCAGGCATGTCTTGCGCACGCCGCCCTTGTTGACGATGACCATGCCGCCCTCGCCCAGCGTCATGTGGTGCGCGGGATAAAACGAGATGGACGACATTGCGCCAAAGGTGCCGACGAGCTTGCCGTCCCACGTGGAGCCGAGCGCGTCGCAGCCGTCCTCCAGCAGCCAGAGATTGTGCTTCGCTGCGAGCGCGGTAAGCGTGTCGAGATCGCACGGAATGCCAACGGTGTGCGGGACAAAAATCGCACGCGTCTTCGGCCCGATAGCCGCTTCGATTTGCGCGACGTCAATATCGTAAACGCCCGGCTGGCAATCGACGAAAACGGGGATGAGCCCGTTCTGCACCAGCGGTGTCAGCGTGGTGGGAAACGTGACCGCGGGCGTGATGACCTCGTCGCCCGCGCGCAAGCCGTCTTTAATTTGCGGGCTCAGTAGCGTGGCGATCATCAACAAATTCGCCGATGAGCCGGAGTTGACCAGGTACGCGGCGTTACTGCCGAAGTAATCCTTCATGTCCTTCTCGAACTGGTTCGCGAAAGGCCCTGCCGTCAGCCAAAATTGGAGCACGCTATCGACGCCATAACGAAGCTCTTCGTCATCGTAAACGCGGCCCGCGTACGGCACCTTGGTTTCGCCGGGGACAAAGGGCTTTGGCGCGTGCGCGACCTGGTGGTACTGCGCCACCAAGCGGAGGATTTCTGCGCGGAGTTCAGGAGCGGAGGAAGGATTCATCTCTAGCGCCGTAATATCGCATTTCATCGCGGCGTTGCGATGCAATTCCGTTCGGAGCGTCGCCCTCCGGGCCGAGCCTGAATTTCCCTCACCAAATAAATGGCACCAGCATCGCCACCCGTTTCCGATACGCTTCATAGGCCGGCCCAAAAAGCTCGACCATGTAGCGTTCCTCAATCCGGAGCTTGTAGACAAACGAGGCCGCCGCAAATCCGATCGCAAAGAGCCCCCGCCATTGCGCCATGGCGATCGCGGTGCCGAGAAACATGACCAGCAGCCCGGTATAAATCGGATGCCGCGCGAAGGCATAGGGTCCGGTTTGAATCAGTTCATGCTGTTCCTTGACCGTGACCGTGGCACTCCAGTTACGACCGAGGGTGACGCGCGCCCACGCGGTGATCGCGAACCCGAGCAGCATGACGAGGACGCCCAGCCAGAAGGTCAGCGGCGAGCGCGGATAAATGAAATCGTCCAGGAAGGCCGGGCTCGACCATGGCACGGTGAAGAAGGAAGCGCCGATGATGAGCAGCGTCCAATAGATGCCGCGCTGCCAGGCCGATTCTGCTCGCACCGTGGCTTTGGTATTCGACGCGGCCACTTTCCAATAGATGAACCAGGCGATCCAAATGACGGGAATGACCAGGTTGTAGAACGTTTGCACGCGGGTGGGTAGCAGGTGACGGGCCATCGCGAAACGGGCTACCGACTGCACAAAAAGAAGTGCGACGGTCAGAGACCGCCGCTACAGTGAGGAATGCTTTCCTCCGCGGAACTGAAGCGCGCCTACTCCGGCAAGCGCGTGCTCGTCACCGGCCACACCGGCTTCAAGGGTGCGTGGTTGTGCGAGTGGCTGGTCGGCCTCGGCGCCGATGTGCACGGGCTCTCGCTGCCGGCGTTGAAGCCCTCGATGTTCTTCGCGCTCGAGCTGCAGAACCGGATGAAGCACGCCATCCAGGACATCCGGAATCTGCACGAGCTGGAGCACGCGATTCGCGAGATCAAGCCCGACATCGTTTTCCACCTCGCCGCCCAAGCGCTCGTGCGCGTTTCCTATCGCGAGCCGGTGGCGACCTTTTCCACCAATGCCATCGGCACGGCGAACGTGCTCGAGGCGGTGCGGTTGACGCAGCACCCCTGCTCGGTCGCCGTGATCACCACGGACAAGTGCTACGAAAACGATGCTCCTGCGGAGGGCAGTAGTGCCCGCAGTTTCAAGGAGACCGATCCGCTCGGCGGGCACGATCCCTACAGCGCGAGCAAGGCGGCGGCGGAAATCGTCGTGGCCTCGTATCGCGATTCCTATTTTGTGCATGGCACCGAGGTCGCGTTGGCCTCCGCTCGCGCGGGCAATGTGATCGGCGGCGGCGATTGGGCGGAGGACCGCATCGTGCCCGATTCGATCCGCGCGCTCTTCGCGGGCAAGCCAATCCCGGTGCGCAACCCCGGCTTCACGCGGCCCTGGCAGCATGTGCTCGAGCCGCTCGGCGGTTACCTCGTGCTCGGCGCGAAACTGGAGCAGGCGCGCGCCACGAAATCAGCCACGGAAATCGCCCGCTACGCGCA
>CAZZWT010000128.1:0-8926 GCA_964657775.1 uncultured Candidatus Methylacidiphilales bacterium
CACCAAGATGCGGAACGCCGCCGGTTCTTCCGTGACGGACTCAGGCGCAGGTTGCTCCGTCAGGAGCGCGGGACTCGGCTCGAACGCGAGTTCCTGTTCCGTCATCACCTCGGCGACGGGCGCAGGCGCGGCCACCGGGACGACCGGCGCCGGCGGTTCGGGCTCCAGCACGCGGATCAACTCGCGGCGCAGCGCGGCCGATTTCCACGGCTTCGGCATCGTGCTGAAATAACCGACCTGCCGGCGGTGCGGCTCAATGTCGGAGAGGCCGCCGCCGGAGGTCAGCATGATCACCGGCATCTTCTTCGCCTGCGGAAAGTCGCGCAGCCGCTCGGAAAGCTCGAGCCCGTCCATCTCCGGCATGACCATGTCGATCACGGCCACATCGAATTGTTCGCCGGCCTGCATCCGCGCCAGCGTCTCCTCGCCGGAACCGCACGACACGACCTCCATGCCCCACCGCTGCGTGTGCAGGGCGAGGATCGAGCGGTTCGTCTCGTTGTCGTCGACCACGAGCAGGCGCCGTCCCTGCAGCGACAAGTCGATTGACTCTGCAATTGGTTTGCGCCGCACGCCGGTCGAGGCCGCGCGCATGGTAAACACAAAGGTCGAGCCACGCCCCACTTCGCTCGTCACCGAGATCGCGCCGCCCATTAATTGCACCAGCCGCTCGCAGATGGCCAGCCCGAGGCCCGTGCCACCGCGTGCGCGGGTTGCCGTGGCATCGACTTGGCTGAAGACCTTGAAGAGCAAATCCATCTTGTCATGCGGAATACCAATGCCGGTATCGCGCACGGCAAAGCTGATTTCCCACATGTCGGGCTCATCCTTGGCATGGCCAACCGGCGGCAGCATCTGGCCCGTGACCTCGAGACAAACCTCGCCCTTGTCGGTGAACTTGATCGCGTTGCCCGCGAGGTTGAGAATCACCTGGCGCAGCCGTTGTTCATCGCCGATGAGACTGGCTGGCAGATCGTCATGGATGATGTGAAGCAGGTCAATATGCTTCTCCCGCGCCTTGGGAGCAAGGAGGTCGAGCGCCTCTTCGACGCAGGAATTCAGGTCGAACGGGAATTGATTCAGCGTCATCTTGCCCGCCTCGATCTTGGAGAAATCGAGGATGTCGTTGATGATGGCGAGCAGCGATTCGCCGCTGGTGCGCAGCGTCTCGACGAAATCCTTCTGCGTGGCGTCGAGCTCGGTCTCCAGCAACAGGCCGGTCATGCCGATGACGCCGTTCATCGGCGTGCGGATTTCGTGGCTCATGTTGGCGAGGAATTCCGACTTGGTGCGATTGCCAACCTCCGCCATGTCCCTCGCTTCCACCAGCCGGTTCTCATAGTCGCGCCGCTCGGTGATATCGCGAGCGGCCAGCGTGAAGATGATGGCGCCATCCACCTCCGCGCGGTCGAACGCGACTTCCGCCGGGAAGCGGCGGCCGTGGCGCGAAATGGCCTCGGCTTCGACATAGGTCACGGTCGATTGTCCCGCACCCGCGCTCTTCTCCCGCGATTCCGCGAAGAAGCCGGGCTGGGAGAAAAGATAATCCACGCTTTGGCCGATCAGGTCCTTGATCGCATATTCCCAGAGACGCGCCGCCTCGCTGTTGACCGACATGATTTTCCCGTTTTCATCGGCGGAGAAAATCGCCTCGCCCACGGTGTCGAAGACGGCCATCAACCGGCGCTCCGAAGCGATCAGTTGTTGGTTCTCGTCGACGATCACCCTCACCATCGGCCGAAAAATGAGAAACCAAGTGACGAGCAGCACCAACAGCGTCAGCCCGAAGATGCCCATCTGCGCGTAGACCGCGACCTGGCGCCGTTTTTCCCAATCCGTCCGTAGCTCCAGGACCGCCTTGTTCATGTTCTCCAGCAGTTCGTTGTAATTCTTCTCCTGGATGTAGGCGACGTCAGGATCGTCGAACGTGAGGTTGCCCTCCGGCACGGCAGCGACCTTCCTGGCGCGCGCGGCGTAGTCGCGGATCTCCTTGTCGAGGTGCCCCGGCTCGCCGTAGTAGAGTGTCTTGATCTCCGGCGCGATATCGGCGATCTGGTCCATTGGACCGTCCTTGGCCACTTCCGCGTCCTCGTCGTCGAGCAGCTTCTGGACTTCCTGCAACAGGCGTGTGCGCCAGATGTCGTGCTCGTCCGCCGTGCCGGCCAGGCTCAGCCGTTGGGTAAAATAGGCGATGCGCTGGGCAGACATCTGCTGTTCGTCGCTAATCGTGACGAAGACGCGGAGCTGGGTGCCGCGGGCAACGACATGATTGAGGATCAGGTAGGCGACGAGGGACAGCAGCGCGATTAGCAGAAGCACGAGCACATACCGGACGGTCCATGCTTGAGTGGAAACAGGCCGCATAGGTCTTCAATTCCAAACCACGCCGAAAGCCGAGTTGAGACAAGGTTGAACTAATCGCAGCGCGATACCCTGCGCCATCCGGTGCGCCCTCCGGCACCGCGATTCCAGGTCAGGAATACCGGACATCCTTGCCGGGTTCCATCTCATAATCGAAAATCTTGGAAGAAGCGACAAACGGTCCAAGGACCTGCCGCTCGAACTGGAAGTAGACGGCGTTCTCCAGGATGTAGGCGAGCTTGTCCATGTTCTCCACGTCGAAAGAGAAGAAGTAGGTGTGCGGGTTGTTCGTGGTATCGACGCGTTTGCCGACACGCAGGTTGTTAACCTCGGGAATCTTTAGGAGGCGGATGCGGGTCTCCACCATGATGTCCTCGATCTTGGACGGGATCACTTCCGGCTTGGTGGTGAGAAGCACGAGATGATGAATCATAGGAGGCGGAGCAAAGATTTGCGGAGGCAGGTTGACCTGTCAAGTTTGCGGAGCATGGCGGGAGGAAGCGCGATCAGAGCGCGGCGACGAGGTCCTTGGAGTTGTCGGAGAGATCCATGCCCTTGGCGACGAGCGAGAGCGTGGTGGGCGTCTTGGTGACGCTGATGGGCGACTCGACGCCGATGAAGCGGATGTCGATGGTCTTGCCGGAGATGTCGATCGAAGCGACGTGATCGAAGTTGATGAAAGTGGTCTTCCCCGCCTCAGCCGGCAACATATAAAAGCGCATCGGGAAAGCATGCCTGAGGGGCGAGCGGTTGACAACCGTGGTGAAGAGAAATACCGGATGGATTCAGAAGGTACCCGGCGCGAGGGCCTGCGCCGGCTACCTTTTGAACGCGCGCGCCTACTTAGAAAGCCAACCCTCAATCAAATCGGCGATCATCCCGGCGGCGACTCCGTTGAGATGCAGCGTATCCGTCAAAAGCAGCAGTCCATTGCGCTTGGAAACCTCATCCCAAGAAAGTCCGATGGCATGGAGCGCCGTCGCGTTGCCGATGTTGTGCAGGCCATCGCGATACTCGAGCATCGGCGGCAGCGCGACGCGATCGGCCTCGTGCTCGCGCAGGTAGGCGACCATGCGCTCGTAGAGCGGCAGATAATCGACATCCTCGCGCATGGCAATGCGGCGGATGGCCTCGTTATAAAGCCGGACCTTCTGGTTGGCCTCATGCTCCAGGTCCTCGCCGATCGGCGCGAGCGACAGGAGTACGAGCTTGGCGTGGGTCTCCGCCTTCAGTCGCTGGACGATGGTGCGGAGACTCGTCTCAAACCATTCAAGTGTCGGCCTGGTCGGAAGCTTGTTGAACGACAGGTAGCGCGCCATGTTGCGCTCGCTCATGGTCGCGTTCACATCATTCGTGCCAATGAGAATGGTGACGTAATCGGGCTGCTCCGCGATGACCTTGTCGAGCCGCTGCAGGCCATTCCACGCCACGTCGCCATCGAAGCCGTGATTGATGAAGCGGAAATCGGCGAGCCCCGGCCGCGCGCCGAGCAACTCAAGGTAATTAAAACTGACCGTTGCCGCCGTCAGGCTTGCGCCGAAGCAGACGACGGATTTCATGAAGCAACTGAGAACTGAGAGCGAAGAACGAAGAGCGCGGAAGGCACAAAGGTCTAATCTCTACGTTCTTCGCTATTCAGCTCAATCCCCGTAGCCGTTCGGATGCTTCTGGTGCCAGGCCCAGGCGCTTTCGATGATCGGCTGCAGGCGCGGATATTTCGGGCGCCAGCCCAGTTCGCTGGTGATCTTGTGCGAGCTCGCCACGAGCCGGGGCGGATCGCCGGGGCGCGGGTCCTTGACGACCACGGGAATCGCATGGCCGGTCACCTTGCGCACGATATCGATGACCTGACGCACCGAGAAGCCTTCGCCGCTGCCGAGATTGTAGCTCGCGCTGCTGTCGCGGCCGAGCGCCAGCATGTGCGCCGCGGCCAGGTCGTGGATGTGGATGAAATCGCGGATGCAGGTGCCGTCCGGCGTCGCATATTTCTCGCCGTAGATTTCGCACTTGTCCTTCTGGCCGAGCGCGACCTTGATCACGTTCGGGATCAGGTGCGTCTCGATGCGATGATCCTCGCCGAATCTCTCGCTCGCGCCGGCCGCGTTGAAGTAGCGCAGGTTGACGTAGGTCAGGCCGTGAATCTTGTCGTACCAGTTGAGGATCTGCTCGAAGATGAGCTTGGAGTGGCCGTAGGGATTGATCGGCTTCTGCGGCAGGCGCTCATCCATCGGGATTTTTTCCGGCGTGCCGTAAGTGGCGCAGGTCGAGGAGAAGACGAACTTCTTCACGCCCGCTTCCACGGCCGCGTCGAGCAGGTTGACCCCCGCCGCGACGTTGTTGCGGTAGTACTTGGAGGGATTCGTCATCGACTCGCCGACCAGCGCGTTGGCGGCGAAGTGCATGATCGCGTCCGGCTTGGCGTTGGCGACGGCGGGCAGAATCTGGTCGCGATTGGCCAAGTCGCCCTCGATGAACGTGGCGCGGGGCTCGAGCGCGAGGCGATGGCCTTCCGTCAGGTTATCGAAAACGGTGACCTGATGGCCGGCGTTGATCAACTCCTCGGTACAAATGCTGCCGATATAGCCGGCTCCTCCCGTGACAAAGATATGCATGGCAAAATTGAAAGCACTTCACGCGCCTAAGTCACGCGGTAAATATGGGGTACGGTAACAAATACGTCGTCGTCGCCTATTTCCTCGGCTTTCGCTTCATCCCACTCGCGTCACCGTCATCCCCTTTTCCGGGCCGACGCTTCAAATCCGGCATTGGCTTCTTCAAGTTGCGGTAAATCTGGATGATCGAGACCGCGTTGTTGAAAACGTAGTAGAGCGACAGCGCCGCCGCGAAGTTGTAGAAGATGACGAGGAAGATGATCGGCATGAACTGCGCCACCTTCGCCTGCGTGGGATCGCCGATCTGCGGCGTCATGCGCATCATCACCATCATCAAGCCAGTCACGATGATGGGCAGCGGATGCAGCGCGAAGTGGCTGGTGTTGAAGAACGGAATGACGAACGGCAGCGCGACGGAGAAAACAGAATCAGGTTGCGTGAGGTCATGCACCCAGAAGAACGATTGCCCGCGTAACTCGACCGCGTTCTGCAGCATATAATAGAGGCTGAAGAAAACGGGCATCTGCACCAGCGCGGGGAGACAGCCGCCGAACGGGTTGACGCCATAATCCTTGTAGAGCGCGAAGGTCTCGGTCTGCAGCTTCTCGGGCTGCTCCTTGTACTTGGCCTGGAGCTCCTTCAGCTTCGGCGCGAGCGCCTGCATCCGCTTCCCGGAGCGATTCGCGATGCTCTGCAGCGGCCAGGTGATCGCCTTGATCATGAGCGTGAGCAGGATGATCGCCACGCCGTAGTTGTTGAAGATCAAATACCAGAACTTCAGCACGGTCAGCATCGGCACGATGAGCCACGAGAACGGCAGGAAGCCGTCGTAATTCATCAACTCGCCCTGATTCGCGCCGAGGGCGTCGAGGCGATTGAAATCCTTCGGACCCGCGTAGAGGTTGTAGGCGACGGTGACCGACTTGCCCGCCGGAATGGTCTGGCCCGCGAAGGAGCCGGCGGCCTCGATGTCGGGCTCGTAACCGGGCAGGACATTGCCTTCCGGGTCGCGCATGACGAGGATCTGGCCATCGTCGCGGCGTGCGTTGTAGGTGCGGAACTCGGCGCTGGTGATGGAGCGGTCGGTGACCGGGGTCAATAGTACGGTGAAGAACTGATTATCAACGGCGACCCAACGCAGCGGGGATGGATCGATCGAGGTGCTGGAGATGACGTCCTTGCCGGGCCCGGTCTGGACCCAGAAATAGGACGTGGGCGCGAAGTTGGCGATGGTGAGCGGATGAAAATGATCCGCGAGCCAGCCTGCGCCGGGGAAATTGTAGGGCCCCGGTTGGTAGTGGCCGTTGACGATCAGCGGTGCCGCGCGGCCGATGCTGAGCTTGTAGGCGGGCAAGGGAGCGTCGGTTGCGCCGGAGTTTGTAATCGTGTCGGTGACGTTGAGCGTGTAGACCAGCGGCTTTTCGTCCGGATGGCCCAGCTTCAGCGCGATGGAGTGAAAGGTCTCGCGCAGCAAGCCGCTCAGCCCTGCGTCGGTATCGGCCTGCTTGACGAAGGCATAGGCGCGCTCCCACTTCAAACCGTTGCCGAAGTCACAGGTGAAGGTGATGCCATCCGGGCCGTTTTGCTGGGCTTCGCAGTTGGGCGCATCACCGCCGGGCCAACCGAGGACCTCCATGATGTTGGAATGCGCCTGCTGGTTCAGGATGATGTTGCCGTCGTTGTGATCGGCCTTGTACTTCTTGAGCTCGATTTCCTTGATCGCCGCACCGGCCGAGGTGAAGGTGACTTTGAGCGCGTCGTTCTCCAAGACGGTAAGCTTTTCCGGCACGGCCGTCGTCGGCACAGGCGCAATCGCGGGATTGCCCGGCTGTCCGGTCAGGTGCTCGGCCGGTGTGGAACCCGCGGCAGCGGTGGAAGCGGTGGTCGAGGCCGCGGGCGCGACGACCGCCGGTTTCGGCTTGTACGGTTTCGGCGGATAATATTTATCCAGCACGAACTGGGACCCGATCAAGAGGACAAAGCAGACAAAAAGGCCGATGCGGCTGGTACGATCCATAATGGTAAACTTGGAAACTTAGCGAGATGCCCCGCAGGCCGGAGGCACCGGGTCAAACCCCTCACCGCCCCAGGGATGGCACCGCAGGATGCGATGCGCGCCCAACCCGAGTCCGCGGCAGATGCCGTGGGTGCAGATCGCCTCCTCCATGTAATTGGAGCAGGTGGGCATATACCGGCAGCATCCCTGAAGGCCAAACATGACCTTCAGCGGCGTAAACACGACGCGGTAAACGCGGATGAAAAAGACGGCAATCGACTGCATGAGCGAATCAGCATGGCGAAGTTTCGCAAAAAGGCAACGCTCGTGCGGACGATTGCAGAAGGTAGCCGGCACAGGCCCTTGCGCCGGAGTCGTTGCGCGAGCACGCGCGACGGCCTGTGTTCTCGCCCTAAAATAACGCGCTCTTCTTATTCGGGTACCAAGGCGCTCCGCCGCGGGCCGCTCCGGCGCAAGGGCCTGCGTCGGCTACCTTTCTAGGCCGCCTTGGAAACTTCCATTGGCCGCTCAAACTGCGAAGGCGATTTCACCGGCCACGCCTCGGCGGAATAGCCGTAGCGCACGTAGCCCGCGTGCTCGAAACGCAGCGTGGCCTTGCGGACGACGGGGTCCCACTCCGGGCGCGGAATGTGAAACGGGCTTTCGTTCGACTTGGGCCGCTGAATGACGCGGGCCGGATCGACCTCCACTCCCATCAACTGGAAGGCCCTCAACAAGTCCTGCCGCAAGTATTCCTGGCGCCCCACGAAACCGATGCCGGGCCGCACATACCAACTATAGAGCTCAGTCACGAAACCCGGGCGCTTCTGGTTGACCCGGTAGACGAACTCGTTGAAATCGGGGCTACCAAGCGCATTCACCATCGCGCACGGATGCCACTGGTACGGGTCCTTCTCGTCGCCCCACGTTTTCCAGTTCCAATCGAGGCTTTGCATGAATCGCCAGTACGACTCATACCACCGCAACGGCTCGCGCACGAAGCAGAACCGGAAGCTCTCCGGCTCGATCCGCGGCTGCGCGCGACGGGAGCCGACGGCCCGGCGCAAGAGGTAGCGCGCGACTTTAAGATCGCGATGCAACTTATCGTGCCAGAAGGCCCGGTCCCAATCGGAATGCTGGTGCCCCAGCGGCGCCTCGATCAGGTCGAGCTCCTCCAACACATGCTTGATCCAAGTTCCACCCGTCTTGGGAATGTGAAGAAATGTGGCCCCGTTTTTTAGTAGAAAAGCCATCTCTTGTTAAGACTGGTTGCGTGACAAAAAGATTACAAAAATCTTTCGGTTGCCCCATGGACGTGTTCCAGGTTAGTTGCTACAAATTAACATCATGGCGACGCTAAAGGACATGGCTACATCGTTAAACCTTTCGGTTATGGCGGTATCGAAGGCACTTCGCGATGCCCCAGACATCAGCGTTGCAACCAAGGCCCGCGTTCAAGCCGAAGCGCGGCGGCGGAATTATATTCCAAATCGCGCCGCACAAAATTTGCGTGCGCAACGAAGTGGGCTGATCGGCGTCGTGGTGCCGAAGATCAACCATACCTATTATTCGCAGCTCGTCTGGGGCGTGGAGCGTCAGGCGGAAGCAATCGGGCTGCAGGTTTTGATCGGCTCGTCACTTGATCGCGCGGAGAACGAAATGCGGGAGGTGCAGAAACTCATCGCGCGGCAGGTCGAGGCCATCCTGCTCGTGCCAGCCGTCCGCTGGCAACATCGCCTGGCCACGTTGGAATTGGTGCGTTCAAGCGGGATTCCCACGGTTTTGCTCGATGCCTATCCGGCGGGCGCAGAGAACTTTCCCCGCGTGAGCTGGGTGGTGAGTGACGACCAGCGCGGCGGGCAACTGGCGACGGAGCATCTGCTGGAGCTCGGTCATAAGGAGATCCTTTTTCTCGCGGGGCCGAATGGCTCGTCCTCCAGCGCGGGCCGGTTCAGCG
>CAZZWT010000129.1:0-5832 GCA_964657775.1 uncultured Candidatus Methylacidiphilales bacterium
GGGAGTCGTGGCGGGGAAGGTCGGGGAGGTGGATGTCGCGGTGGAAGGCGCGATCTGGGCGTCGAGCATCATGCATGCTAAAATCGACCCGCGACAAATCAAGCGGGATTGCGGAAATATTAGATTTAAGGTCGGCCTCCCGCCCGCGCCTGATTCCTAAGGGGAGATTCGCACAGAGGACTGAAGAGTGCAGAAGGGGTTGGGGCAAAGGGTCGGCCTTCGCCCCGACCGTGCCTTTATTGGGAATGTTTCCGCACGGAGACCACGGTGCCACGGAGTGAGTTCATATACGCCTTCACCATCTCCGTGGCTCCGTGTCCTCCGTCGAAACCGCCTTTTTTCGCCTGCGTGCCTTTTCTGCTCTCTGCCAGTCCTCTGTGCGAACCCTCTCCCCTGCTGTACCTCGCCTTCCCGCGTTTTGCCCGATGGCCTCACGCGATAAGGTTAACTTGCACGTATCTCCCGGCAGGCCAGTAATGGCATCCAATTGCAACATCTTTAGTCGCAGGAAGTACCGCCTCACCTAAAAACATGGTACGCCCCCTGCACGTTTGGCTTCATCATGAAGACTAACTCCCCAAAATTCCTCAAGTTTGCTTTGGCGGCCCTCGTCGCCTCGTTCGTCCTGGGCGGAACTTCCAGCCTCTGGGCCGATGACCATTGGAACAACCAGTGGGACTCCCGCCACCACTACCGCCGCGATAACTACGGCTATTACGACGGCAACCACTATCACCATTACGAGCGCTGGCACAATCACCAAGGCTACTGGGATACCCGTGGCTCCAGCCGGATCTTCATCAACGTTGACTAGACGTTCGATTTAGCAGCGAAAGGCGCGGAAGGCATACCCTCCGCGCTTTTCGTTTTGCCTTCAGCGCATGCCCGTCACATTAAGGATATCGCCGGAGTGGGCTTCGACGGAAATCACAAAGCGGCGGCTCCCCTTCGGGTCGGCGACCGGCGTCGCAAATTCGGGCTCAAACCAAAACATCCACGCCAGTCGCGTCGTTCGTTCCGGTTTCGCCCACCACATCCACCAAGGCCCCTTGATAACCGCCTCGACAATCGTGAGGTTGCTATCTACCACTTTGTCGTCCACGATCCCGACATCGTTGGGAATCGGCGTGGTCACGAAGCCGGCCCGGCTCTTATCGATTTCCGCGCGCGCGGCTGCCAGCGCCGAGTCCTGACTCAAAACATCTCCCTCTTCCTTCGTGTAGGGAATGCGCAGCCCCACGCCGATCAACACCGGGCCATATCCCTCCGGCATATCCATGCTCACTCCATAATCGCAGGCGAACGGATGCCCCTCTTCATCGATCCGGGCCCAGGCGACGTGCCACCATCCGAAGCGGTAGGCCGGTGGATCGGTTTGGGGCTCAAACCTGGCCTTGGCCACGCCCAGTTTTATCCCCTCCGGAACGTCGATCAAAGCCAGCACGCTTTTGGCGCGTTGCTTCGCCTCAAGTTCGGTCAGCTTCGCGGTGTCCGGCTGATCGAGCCGCGGCCCATCTTTACCGTACAGGCGATATTGCAGGTCGACGTTGAAGAACATCACAAACTGATTGTTCTTCATCCAAAACGCGAAGGTATAATCCGGGGAGCTCAATTGCATCGTGGGGCCGACAACAGCATCCCCTTCCCCCTGCTGGATCTTGCCCGATGTCGGCAGAAATTCCCCGGACCCGACAAACGCCAGCCCCTGCTCGGCGCAAACACGTTTCATCTGGTCCAGAAACCGGTTCGCCTTGGCGATGAGCGCCTTCGCCTGCTCGTTCGACTGAAGATCCGCCAACGACAGCGTCACGTCCTCGGGGGTGTCGGTCGAAGTCGCCTCATGCCAGATCGCCACCAAAAGGATGCACGCCACGACGAACGTCCCAATGAACATCGCGAAACGGAGGTTGATCGTTTTCTCCACGGTCCCGAAACTAAGGAGGCATTGGCCTCGCGCCAGCTCATTTTTCGCTTGTTCCCGAGTTGCACTCACAGCCATCCCATAGCCGGCAGAAATGATCGCTTTTGAGGTGAGGGATCAGGTATCAACAAAAGCAGGTTCAAGGATTTGGTTACCCCGCAACGCCAAAGGCGTCGCCCTATTAGAGCGAAGGGTTGGCGCGCAGCGGCTACCCTGGTCATGCTGGAAAGAAATCCAACCTCGAAGAGGTTGAATCCTTCCGCGGCAGAGCCGACGGGATTGATTCAACCTCTTCGAGGCTGACCTCTGCTTGGGATCATTTCCAGGGTAGGCGCTTACGCGCCAACCCTTCGCTTTACTCTAGCAACGCCGTTGGCGTTGCCAGAAACGGGGAACCTATGAGGTGGCTGTGAGTTGCACTTGGGAGCGCGCTTGTCGGCGAAGCTTCGCTTCACGCCCTCGGCGCGAAAAAGCAATTATACATAAATATAACTTGTCCGGTTTTTTGATTGGCACTAAAGTGTGACTGCGTTCGAACCGCCTATTTCTATGACACAATCCAACCCTCTTCTCCCCCATTCAAAAATCATCGCCCGATTCCATTGTCCTGAAACGAGCGGTGATCCTATTCGGCCTCATTCAGTCCCGTAACACTTCATTCAGGTTGAAGCCCACCACCACTCCACATTCTGATCTCACGCAGCGGCTGTCCTCGCGGCCCGCTCATTTTTTTTGCCCATCGGCGCAACTCATGCTTCACTCTTCGACTCCTATGGCATACCAAGACATCACTCCTCCCGCTGGCGGCAAGATTTCCATCTCCAACGGCGTTCTCACCGTCCCGGATAATCCGGTCATCCCTTTTATCCGCGGCGACGGCACCGGGCGGGACATCTGGCTCGCCAGCGAGCGCGTGTTCGATGCGGCCGTGAAAAAAGCCTACGGCGGCAAGAAGAAGATTTCCTGGTTTGAAGTGTTCGCCGGCGAAGCCTCCAAGACCAAGTTCGACAACTGGCTGCCCGATGACACGGTCGAAGCCTTCAAGGAATATCTTGTCGGCATCAAGGGACCGCTGACCACGCCCGTGGGCGGCGGCATTCGCTCGCTCAACGTCGCGCTGCGCCAGATGCTCGATCTCTACGTCTGCCTGCGACCGGTGCAATATTTCACCGGCGTCCCCTCGCCCGTAAAAAACCCGGAGAAGGTCGACATGGTCATCTTCCGCGAGAACACGGAGGATATTTACGCCGGCATCGATTTCGAGGCCGATAGCGAGGCCGCTTTGGCCGTCCTCGAGTTCCTGAAAGAGAAATATCCCAAGGATTTCAAGAAAATCCGCTTCGGCAGCGAGGCGCCCGGCACGGTCGGCATCGGCATCAAGCCAATCTCGAAGCCCGGCACGGAACGCCTGGTCCGCGCGGCGATCAAGTACGCCATCGAGCAGAAAAAGAAGTCGGTCACCATCGTCCATAAGGGCAACATCATGAAGTACACCGAGGGCGCGTTCCGCGACTGGGCGTACGAGCTGGCCAAGAAGGAATTTGGCGCGGTCGAGATCGACGGCGGCCCGTGGTGCAAACTGCCGGACGGTGTCATCATCAAGGACGCCATCGCTGACATCACGCTGCAGCAGGTGCTGACGCGCGCGGAGGACTTCGACGTCATCGCCACGCTGAACCTGAACGGCGATTATCTCTCCGACGCGCTCGCGGCGCAGGTCGGCGGCATCGGCATCGCGCCGGGCGGTAACTGTAATTACATCACCGGCCACGCCATCTTCGAGGCGACCCACGGCACCGCGCCGAAGTACGCCGATAAGGACATGGTCAACCCGGGCAGCGTCGTGCTCTCCGGCGAAATGATGTTCCGCTACCTGGGCTGGGGCGAAGCAGCCGACCTGATTCTGAAGGGTCTCAACGGCGCCATCGCGAGCAAGAAGGTGACCTACGATTTCGCCCGCCAGATGGAAGGCGCAACGAAGATCTCCTGCTCCGCCTTCGGCGATAACATCATCGACCACATGTGACCTGCGGTCGGCAGGAGGGGCGGCGAGCGTGGCTCGCCGTCTCAGCCTGTAGCGGCGGTCTATGACCGTCGCTGACTTTAGGAAAGCCTTGATGACAAAGTTGAGGCTTTTTCTTTGACGCATGGAAGGCCTATTGCGTAAGGTATCCCTCCTTGCTTCGCGCCAGTCGGCGCGGCCATCGATTCTCGGGCAGTTAGCTTAGTGGTAGAGCGCTACACTGACACTGTAGAGGTCACAGGTTCGAACCCTGTACTGCCCATCCTTTTTGCAACGCCCGAAGCAGTGGCGCACAAAATCTTTGACAAAATTGGATTTTCAGTAAATATTGAAAATATGAGCGACAAAGAAAACTCCGACCGCCTCGCCCTCGCCAAGGACGAATTCGTCGCCCAGTGGGGCACGATGGGCAGCGCCTGGGGCATCAACCGCACCATGGCGCAAATCCACGCCCTGCTTATGGCCACGGACCAGCCGCTCACCACCGACGAGGTCATGGCCGAGTTGAAGATCAGCCGCGGCAACGCGCACCAGAATTTGCGCGAACTGGTCGGCTGGGGTCTCGTTCGCAGCGTCATCCGCAAGGGTGAGCGCAAGGAGTACTTCGAGTCCGAAAAAGACGTCTGGCGCATGTTTTGCATTGTCGCGCGCGAGCGCAAACGCCGCGAGATCGAGCCCGCGCTCAAGGCCCTCCGCGCCTGCGAGGAACAAACCCGCGGTCTGCGCGGCGACAAGGCCGAGGCCTTTAACAAGCAGATTCGCGCCCTCTCCGATTTCGTCGGCCAGGCCGATACCATCCTCGACCGGATCTCCCGCTCCGAGCAAAGCTCGATCATGCCCCTCGTGCTGAAAATGCTCGGCAAACCCAAAAACTAAAAAAGGAACATGATGAAAAAAACAACGATCAAACATCCCGCTACCAAGCCCATTAATTCCAAGTCCTTTGACTCCAAACCCAAAGACCGCCCCTTCTTTTTGGACGTTATTTTCAATAATTATTGGAAATATCGGAATCATCAACGGTACGTCCACACCGACCTGCTTTGAGCATTTAAAGCTAAACCCCTATGACGTCCATCTACCTGTTTTATATAATCTACATTGGATCATGCATTGTTCTGACTGCCGTCGCCGCGCGAATTCTTTATCGATGCGGATTGACCTACCTTGGTGAACTGTTTACCGGAAACGAAGCCCCAGCTCGGGCGGTCAATTACCTGCTCGTGGCGAGTTTCCTGCTGATCAACGCCGGCTTTGTCGCCTCCAATCTGCGAAGTTACGAGCAGCTCGCGGATATTCAGACCGCTTTGTCGAGCCTCGTGGGAAAGCTCGGCGGAGTCGCCCTGATGCTTGGAACAGTTCTGATGATCAGCTTGTTCATTCTCTCAAAAATCGGCAGGCAAACGCTCAAGTCTCCCTAAGAACAACCGCAACTTTTTCTTTAACAACGATCCCACCCAAAGGAATTACTCCATGAACAACCCCACCGTCTGGCTTTATCTCATCTACCTCCTCATCAGCATCGGACTCACCATCTGGGTCGCGCAGACCCTGCACAAGAATGGCCGCATCTTTCTGGTCGATTGTTTTGGCGGCAACGAGCCGATCGCCGATTCCGTCAATCACCTGCTGCTCGTCGGCTTCTACCTGATCAACCTTGGCTACGTCACGCTGGCCCTGAAAACCGACACGCCGCCCGCCGACACGCAGCAGATCATCGAGAACCTCAGCAGCAAGATCGGCATTGTGCTCCTCGTCCTCGGCGGCATGCACTTCCTCAACCTGTTCGTCTTCCACAATCTCCGCCGCCGCAACCAGGAGCCAACCCAGCCGCCGCCCTTTACGCCCACGGCCTACCATGCCGCCCATCCCGCAACAATGAGCCTCT
>CAZZWT010000129.1:5842-8859 GCA_964657775.1 uncultured Candidatus Methylacidiphilales bacterium
GTCGGGCGTCGAGACGGCGGCGAACTCAAAGGTGGCATACTCTCCGGCGCGGACCCGGGAGAACCATGAAACAAATCCACGTTTTCTACGATGGCGAGTGCGGCCTCTGCCGGCGCGTCCGCGAGTGGCTCGCTAGCCAACCCGCCTACGTCGAGTTGGTCTTCAATCCCTTCCAGTCCGAAACCGCGCGCCGCCTCTGCCCGGACCTCGACCGCTTTCATCCCAACGAGCAACTCGTCGCCCTCGCAGACGACGGCGCAGTCTACTCGGGCGAGAAAGCCTGGCTCATCTGCCTCTACGCCCTGCGCGATTACCGCCGCTGGGCCCGCAAGCTCGCCACGCCCGCGCTCCGCCCACTCGCGCAACGGCTTTGCCTTCTCATCTCCCACAACCGGCTCAAACTTTCCCGGATCCTTATACAGCGTCTTGCGGAGGCGACATGAATAGGGCCCTGCAAACCAACCTCGGACCTCGCGGCAAGATCAGACAAAGTCTACTTCGCTCCGCTTTCGCCACGATCTGCGGTTGGGTCAGCGGCTGGGTTTGTTTGGTCGCTATCTATTTTTTTGGGAACCACCAGTACGAATTCACCCACATCTCGACTGCATTATTGGACGATCTGGGAATTTTCATGCTGATGGGATTATTTGTTGTGCCCACCTGGCTATTCATTGTTGCGCCTCTTTATTGGGCAATGCCGAGACAATCACTTTTCTGGAAGTGGTTTTTCTGCGTTCCTTTCGGTGCTTTGGCGGGAGTAGTTATTCTTCTATCTCCCATAGCTTACTCGCAGGTCGTCGTCTACCACTCTACACTTTCCGATTTAGTCAATACCTGGCCTTTATCCCTGCCCGCGGCAGTAGTCGGCTCCGTAACTTCCTTGGTCGGAAAACTGAAACTAGATGCTCTCGAATTCTGAGCTTAACGACTCAAGCCCTCAGCTTGGTCGCCAACCGCTCCCCTGCCCGATGCAGCGTCTCGTCCTTCTTCGCAAAATGAAAGCGGATATAACGGTGCACAGGTTCGCGGAAGAAGCTGGAACCGGGTACGCCGGTGACGCCGATGCGCTTGGTGATTTCTTCCGCCGCCACACGGTCGTTGGAAAAACCGAGCGAGCTGATATCGACCAGCGTGTAGTAGGCGCCCTCCGGCGTGGTGTAGGGCAGGCCGGTCTGTGCGAGATAGCCGAGGAACAGCTCCCGCTTGCGCGAATATTCCGCCGTGAGTTCGGTATAATAACTCTCGGGAAATTCCAGCGCTGTCACCGCCGCTTCCTGCAACGGGGCCGCCGCGCCGACGGTGAGAAAGTCGTGTACCTTCCGCGCTTGCGCTATGATTTCCGCCGCGGCCAAGACATAGCCGAGCCGCCAGCCGGTGATGGAATAGGTTTTGGAAAGCGAACCGCACGTCAGCGTCCGCTCCCACGCGCCGGGCAGCGTGGCAAAGGGAACGTGAACGTGCGGCGCGTAGACGATGTGCTCATACACCTCGTCGGTGATGACAAACGCGTCGTGCTCCGTCGCGAGTTTCAAGATGAAGAGAAGCTCCTCACGCGTGAAGACTTTGCCGCACGGGTTCGACGGATTGCAGACCACAATTGCTTTCGGCTTTTGCGCAAAGGCGCGCCGCAGTTCTTCGCGGTCGAAGTCGAACGCCGGTGGCCGCAGCGAAACGTAGATCGGCTCCGCGCCGGAGAGAATGGCATCGGCCGCGTAGTTCTCGTAGAAGGGCGAAAAGACAATGACTTTGTCGCCCGGATTGCACGCGGTCATCATGGCCACCATCATCGCCTCCGTGCTACCGCAGGTGGTGACGAGATGGCGATCCGGCTCGATCTCCAGGCCCGAGAACCGCCTGATCTTCGCCGCCAGCGCTTGTCGGAATCGCGCCGAGCCCCAGGTGATCGAGTACTGGTGAAATGGCCCACGTGCGCTTTTTTCCAAGGCCTCGACTAGTGCGGGCGGCGGATCGAAATCGGGAAAGCCCTGCGCAAGATTGATGGCTTGGTGCTGATTGGCGATCCGGGTCATTTCGCGGATGACCGATTCCTGAAAGATGCTAAGGCGGGAAGCAGTGAGGGGCATGGCGTTAGAGTGGCAGGAATTTATAAACTATACAATGTCGCTAGACTATTCTAAAAACGAACTCATGCATCGCCTTGCGCCCACTCGAAAAATCCGGGAGGCTAAGGGTTCAATGACGAAGCATTCTGCCACGACTGCCGGGCGCCGAAAGAATTTTCGCGAAACCTTGGCGCCGCTGGAAAAGGCGACATGGCACCCGGCCCGGCTTGGGGCATGGTCGCATGGCAAGGACGATTATTTCCTGGAACAATACCTCTTCGTTGGCCCGCGCGGCGGCGGCGATTATCTGCGCGTCGGTCTCTTCGCCGGCGTGCATGGCGACGAGACCGCGGGCGTCTTCGCCGCGATCCGCTTTTTGCAGGAGCTGGCGCAGAAGCCCGAGCTCGCGCGTGGCTACGAGGTCTACGTCTACCCGCTCTGCAATCCCTCCGGCTTCGAGGATGGCACGCGCCACTCGCGCAGCGGCCGTGATCTGAACCGCGAGTTCTGGCTCGGCTCGCGCGAACCGGAAGTGGAGTTGCTCGAGCGGCAAATCCGCACGCTGCGCTTCGACGGCCTCATCGCGCTCCATGCCGATGATGAGTCACCGGGGCTGTACGCCTACGCGCTCGGCGCGGAAGTCACGCGCCATGTTGTCGAGCCCGCATTACAAGCGGCGGAAAGAATCCTGCCGCGCAATTGTGATCTTACGATCGATAATTTCACCGCGCGCAACGGGCTCATCCAGATCGGATATCCCGGCATGCTCTGCGCCGCACCCGAGGCACATCCACGACCGTTCGAGATCGTGTTTGAAACGCCAACACAAGCCGATCTCGGCAAGCAGATCGAGGCGAACCTGATTTTCCTGCGGCACGCGCTGGATCAGTATCAGCAGTTGCAGGCGGTTGGCCAGGATTTGTAGCCGAAGGCTGAAAGATGAGTGGTAGCCGC
>CAZZWT010000130.1:0-8803 GCA_964657775.1 uncultured Candidatus Methylacidiphilales bacterium
CAGGCGGCAAAGCCGGCTTCTTCGAGTGTGACGCGATCGACCGCGAAAGCCTGGCGCGTGCCCATCGTGAGATTGTCGAGGCACTCGGCGCTCCCACGGTTCTCGTTAACGCCGCCGGCGGCAATGACCCCAAAGTCACCGTGACGGCAGAGCGTCCCTTTGCTGCGATCTCGGCTGAGGATTGGCGCGCGAATTTCGACTTGAATCTCGTTGGTGGAGCCCTGCTGCCGTGCCAGGAGTTCGGGCTCGGCCTGGTGCAGCGCAAGCGTGGCTCGATCATCAACATCGCGAGCGTCTCCGCCCACCTGCCGCTGTCGCGCGTCGTCAGCTACTCGGCAGCGAAGGCCGCGGTGCTCAATCTCACACAATTTCTTGCGCGGGAATGGGCGCAGGAGGGCGTGCGCGTGAATTCCATCACGCCGGGATTCTTCCCCGCCGAGCAGAACCGCCGCCTCCTCTTCAACGAAGACGGCTCGCCCACGGCGCGCGCGCAGGCGATCTTGAATCACACACCCATGGGCCGCTTCGGCCAAGGCAATGAATTGATCGGCGCCGCTATTTTCCTGGCTAGCAATGCGGCGAGCGGATTCGTCACGGGCATCGACCTCCGGGTTGACGGCGGCTTTCTTTCGCAGACCATCTAGGCATGAAACCGTCGGCTATCCTGGCCCTTGATATCGGCACGTCGTCGACGCGCTCGGCGATCTTTGATGCGAAGGGCCATCGTGTGCTGGAGACAACTGCGCAGATCAGTTATCCACTCATCACCGGCGCCGACGGCCGAGCCGAGCTTCGAGCCGAAGACATCGAGCGTGCCGTGGCGGCGGTCTTCGAGAAGACGATGAGGGCTTGGCGCATGACGAAATCGCCCGCCCCCATCCTCGGCATTGGCGTTTCGTGCTTCTGGCACAGCCTGCTCGGTCTCGATGCGGCGGCCCGAGCCATTACGCCGATCTACACGTGGGCCGATGCCCGCAGCCGCGCCGAGGCGAAACAGCTCCGCGAAAAGTGGGGCGAGATCGCGCTGCACGCGCAAACCGGCTGCATGGTGCGCACATCCTTCTGGCCGGCGAAATTGCTCTGGTTGCGCAAAACGAACCCCGCACTTTTTCGCAAGGTGGCGCGCTGGGTTTCGCCCGCCGAGTGGATCCAGGAGAAATGGTGCGGCGCCGCGACGGCCTCGCTGGCAATGGCGAGCGGAACCGGATTGCTCGAGGGCCACACGCTGCAGTGGCACGCAACGTTGCTGCGGCGATGCAGGTTGAAAGCCAGTCAACTCAACCGGATTTCGGATGCGCCGCTGCTTCTCACAAACCCGAATGCCCGCCGCTTTCCCGAGCTGGCTAGCGTGCCCTGGTATCCCGCCATTGGCGATGGCGTCGCCAGCAATCTTGGCTCCGGCGCGATCGCACCCGGTGTTGCGGCCATCAACGTCGGCACCAGCGCGGCGTTGCGCGTCGTCTTGAATCGTGAACCGGCTCCGCGGCAGCGGCTCGCGCCGTTTGGACTTTTCTCCTACCGCGTCGATGCGCGGCGGCGACTGATGGGCGGCGCGGTCAGCAATGCGGGAAATCTCCGCGCCTGGGCGTTGCGCGAACTCCGGTTGCCCGACGATCCTGCCGCCATCGAGAAACTCCTCGGCAAGCGCAGTCGTCCCGCCGAGGGTTTGACCCTTCTGCCCTTCTGGATGGCCGAGCGCGCGCCGAGCTGGCCGGAGGAATTACCCTCCGTCGTGATGGGAATCACGCAGGCGACGAGTACGCTTGATCTGCTGCAAGCGTTGCAGGAGGCGACCTATCTCCGGCTCGCGCAAATCGGTGAGTTGGTGGAAAAAGCCGCGGGGCGCAAACTGTCGTTCATTGTTTCGGGGGGAATCCAACATTCTGCAAACTCGATGCAACGGCTGGCTAACGTTCTCGGCCGACCCGTTTATGCGTCGAAGGAGCCGGAGGCCTCGTTGCGCGGCGCGGCTTGTTTTGCGATGGAGAAACTGGGGCTCAAAATTCCCGAACTGAAACTGGGGCGAGCGATACGACCCGACCTGTCGGTGGCACGGGCCTATGCGCAGGCGCGGGTAAAGCAGGTCCAGCTCGAAGAAAAATTGCGACGGTTGTAGACCGCCGTTACCGGTCAAGGTTGCGGCTTTGCCGCTGTCGCGCGTTTGGCCCAGAGCTTGCGCCCCTTGAAGTCGATGCCGTTGAGCTTGGAGACAACCAGGTCCGCATGTTCCTCCACGATGTCGACAAAGCTCTGTTTGGTTTGCAGGCGGATGACGCCGATGGTGTCCTTGGGCAGTTTGGTGAGGCCGACGATCACGCCGACAATATCGCCCGGCTGAATCTGGTGATCCCGCCCGACGCCGAGCGTCAATCGCACCATGCCCGCCTCGTGGGAAACATCACCCTGCGTGCGGTCCGATTTCAACCCGGTGCCGGTGGTAAGGGGCCGGCGCTCGTGACGCTCAAAGCGCTCCAATCGCTCGTGGGGACGGTCCTGATGATCGCGACGGTCCGCGCGATCGGGGTAGTCGCGGCGCTCGGGACGAAATTCCTCGCGGTGCGGCGCGAGATAGCGATCGCGCACGGTCTCCACCGGCTTCACCGCGTCATCGCCGAAGAGATGGATCAGCGCGGAAGCGATATCGGTCGCCACATAGCCCTGGTCGAGCAGACGCCCGATCAATGCGTCCTGCTTCTCATACTTGCCCTCCTCCAGCGTTTTTTGCAGCGAATCGTAAAAGCTGTTCGCGCGCTTCTTCTCCACTTCCTCCTCGGTGGGAATCCGCTCGCGACGGATTTTTCCCTTCGTGAAGCGGATGATGTTTTGCATCTTGTAGAGCTCGCGGCCCGAGACGAAGGTGATCGCCCGCCCGCTGCGGCCCGCGCGGCCCGTGCGGCCGATGCGGTGGATATAGTCATCGCCGTCATGTGGAAGGTCGTAATTGAAGACCACCTCGACGTCATCGACATCGAGTCCGCGTGCCGCGACATCGGTCGCGACCAGGAAATCGAGCCCGCGTTTGCGGAACTTCGCGATCACGCGCTCGCGCATGGCCTGCGTCATGTCGCCATGCATTTTGTCCGCCGCGTAGCCGCGTGCCGTGAGGTGTTCGGTCAACTCATCCACCATCATCTTGGTCGCACAAAAGATTATGCCAAAGGTGATGTCCTGCAGATCGATCAAGCGGCAGAGCACGTCCAGCTTCGAGCGTCGATCGACCTCATAATAAACCTGCTCGATCGCGGGCATGGTCAGCGCCTGCGCCTCGATGGTTACCTGCACCGGGTTCTTCGTGAATGTGCGGATCAAATCCTGGATCGTGCGCGACATCGTGGCCGAGAAGAAAACCGTCTGCCGCTCCACCGGCGCCTGCTTCATCACGTTGCGAATATCGTCCACGAAACCCATGTCCAGCATACGATCCGCTTCGTCGAGAATGACCATCTTGATCTGATCCATTTTTAGCGTGCGGCGGTCGAGGTGATCCAGCACGCGCCCCGGCGTCCCGATGACAATCTGCGCGCCATCGCGCAGGCCGCGCAACTGACGCTCGTAGGATTGCCCACCATAAATCGGAATTTCACGGACGCCGCGTTTGAAGGAAGCCAGCTTCGCCACCTCCTCGGCCACCTGCACGGCCAACTCGCGCGTGGGGCACAAAATCAGGATTTGCGGCCCACGTACGTGGACGTCGACTTTTTCGATGGCGGGCAGCGCAAAGGCTGCTGTCTTGCCGGAGCCGGTCTGGGATTGCCCCACTACGTCGGAGCCAGCCAGCAAGGCGGGAATCGCCTGCGACTGAATGTGTGTCGCCTCCTCGTAGCCCATCTGCACCACGGCCTTCAGCAACTCCGGCGAGAGCCCCAACTCGGCAAACTTTTTCTTCTGCATCAAGACTTGTACGCCTTTATCGGGTGAGTGACCAACTAAATGAGGATGCGCTTGCTCCCTTCATTGCCTCGGCTACAAGTCAGAACGGAATCTGGTCAAACAAATCCAGTCCGAATTAGCCGGCCCGATTCCAGCAGAAGGCACGATCGATCCCGCCGTACCGAAGGGCGAGGTGCTGCACGGCAAGATTACGGACGCTCGCTTTTCTAGTCGTGAAATAGTCGAAATCAGCGCAGGACGTGCGAGACTGGCGCCGTCCATGCGCATTCGTCCCGACTCCGTTTTCTTCATCATCCTGCTCAGTTCCCTCGGCGGGATTACCCCGCTTTCCATCGACATGGGCCTGCCGGCGCTGCAGGGCATCGGTCATTCGTTGCAGGTTTCGGCCGCGTCGACCGCACTCACGCTCAGCCTCTTCCTCGCCGGGTTCGCGTTTGGTCCGGTGGTGCTGGGACCGCTTTCCGATCGCTTCGGGCGGCGTCCTGTCCTGCTGGCGGGATGCGGGCTCTTCGCCGTGGCGGGCGCCGGTTGTGCAATCGCCGGATCGCTGCCCGTGCTTCTGATGTGGCGGCTGCTCGAAGGAATAGGCGCCGGCGCGGGATCCACTTTGTCGGTCGCCATCGTGCGCGATTTGTTCGACGGCGCCACCGCCCGAGCGCGACTTTCCTATGTAGCCACGGTCGGCTCCGTCGCGCCGATGATCGCGCCCACGCTCGGCGTCATCGTGCTCGCGTGGCTCGGTTGGCGCGCCATCTACGGTTGCCTCGCCACGGCGGGCGTACTCCTCTTCGCCGCGGTGCTGCTCGGCTTTGCGGAGTCGCATCCCAAGATCGACCCCACCGCGCTTCAGCCCGCACGGCTTGCCGCCAATTACGCGCGCATCTTTCGCAACCGCATCTGTCTCGGCTATACGCTGGTTGCCGCGCTCAACTTCGGCTGCACGTTCTCCTACATTGCCAGTTCGCCGCTGGTAATGATGGGCGTGCTCGGCATCTCGCCAGCGATCTACGGCTGGACCTTCGCCGCCACCGCGCTCGGCATCATGTCGGGCGCTTTCCTCAATGGACGTCTGAATACGCGCGGATTTTCGCCACTTACGTTGCTCCAGCTCGGCCTTGGTCTCTCCCTGGTTTCCGCGCTGAGCTTGCTCGCCGTTGCCTGGACCGGGCTCACGTCCGTCGCGATCATCCTGCCGCTGCTTGTGGTCAATACCTTCAGTGTTGGCTTCGTTGGGCCCAACGCCACGCAGGGGGTCATGCATCCCGCGCCCGATATCGCGGGGGTCGCATCCGCCGTTCTCGGCTCGTCGCGCATGCTCACCGGCGCGGTCGCGGGCGTCATCGTCTCGTTCCGCTTCGACGGTCACACCCCGCTTGCCATGGCGGAATCAATGAGCTCCTTTTCGGTCGCATCCGCAGCGGCCTATTTCGCCATCGTGCGACCGGCAGAGCGTTCCGCCCCGGTGAAAGCACCGTTTATCGACCAGCCCAACTTCAGCCCGTGATCGGTTTCCTGGATTTGCTAAATTTCCTATCTTTTTAGCGAATTTAGGCGAATTTTGAAAACGGTGGGAATTAAGCCAGCTTGTCGAAGACGGCCAGCGTCGCGTTCAGATTGCGCGAGAGATCGTATTGCTGGGCCAGCTTCTGGGCTGGTTCCTTGAACGGCGCGCGGGCGCGGGGATCGGCCAGCTCGTTGAGCAAATGGACGAGCAGCTTGTCGTCGTCGGCGCGCGGGAGGACGAAGCCGTTCACCTCGTTCTGCATGATCTCCGAAGCGCCATTTTGGGCGGACGTGATGACCGGCAACCCGGCGGCCAGCGCCTCCAGCGTCACGTTGGCGAACGGATCGTAGAGCGTAGGCAGGACAAAAACATCCGCCGCGGCGTAGACATGCGGCATCGCGACGGTGGGCGGCTGGTCGATGATGACCAGCTTCGCGTTCTTCTTTTTGACGTGCTTCATCGCAGCCCGCGCGATGGCGTGGCCCTTCCGCTCCTGGCCCGCGCCCACGAGAAGGACGACATAATCGTCGTTGTCGAGATGCAACGCCCGCCGGCCCAACGCGCGATCGCCCATGCTGAATTGCTGGTAGGGCACGCCATTATAGATCACGTCGATCTGCTCAGGCGGAAACTCAAACCGCGCGATGAGTTGATTCGCCACGAAGTGCGAATTGCAGATCACGCGCCGCACGCCGCCGGGCGCGAAGAGCCTCGCTTCGAGCCGGCACATCTCGCGATTCTTCGCGCGCAGCAGCGTGCGCACGCGCCCCTTCAGGGGATGGAACGCCTGGCGGTAGGCAAGCCAATCGGCGTGCAGCCCGTCACCCGCCCGGTAAAGATCGCAGCCCGGCACCCGCTCAAGGCTGAAAACGAAGTCGTGGCGATCGCGCATCGGCAGCGCCATGGTTTTGCGCGCAAAGGCGACCGGGTCGTTCGAATCGATCTTGCGCACATCCTGGAAAGGATTCTCCCGCGGCGACCAGTCCTCGCAATAAAGCGTGATCTGGTGTCCTTGCGCCGCGAGACCGGAGGCGAGCCGCAGGAGATAACGTTCCGCTCCGCCGGTGGGGGAAAATGTCCGCCGCAGAAAGGCGATGCGCCATGTCCGCTTCGGCTTTTCCGTCGTGGCCATCATTAGGTGGTGACCAGTTCGGCCGGCTCGACGGGCAGGGCCGGTTCGTTGTAGCGGCACATCCGTTCCACGCAACGTTCGAACGCATCATGGCCGCGGATGATATCGATTTCCACGCGCAGGAAATAGACTGGCAGCGGCCGCTTGCCGAGGCGGGGGAAGCGCACCGAATCCTTTTCCGTCGTGATCACCGCGCGAGCGCCGCGGGCCTTGCTGCGCTCGAACATCTTCGCGATCTCGCCCTCGCTGAAGCGGTGGTGATCGGCAAAGCGCCGCGAGTAAATCAAGTCCGCGCCGAGCCGCTTCAGCCCCTCCTCAAAGCTCTCCGGTTTCGCAATGCCCGAGATCATGCCGATGCGCAACTCCTTCAGGAAGGAGAGCGGCTTGACCTCATGGGTGAAGATTTCCTCGAGGTGCAGCGGCTTGTGCGAGCACTCGACGAAATCGGCGTGCCGGTTGTAGCGGCGCAATTCGGCCTTCAATTCGGAAAGGTCGCGCCCGTCGCATTTGGTGATGAAAATGATGTGGGCGCGGCAGAGTTGCTCCGGCGGTTCGCGCAGCAGGCCGCGCGGCAGCAGGTGCCGGTTGGCAAAAGGCGACTCGCTGTCGATCAGCACGATGTCGACCCGTTCCTTTAAGCGCAGGAATTGCAGGCCGTCGTCCAGCAGCAGCGTGTCGCAAGCGAATTTACGGATGGCATAGAGGCCGCTTTTGACCCGGTCCTTATCCACGAGCACGATCACGTCCTTGAGGTTGGACGCGAGCATGAACGGCTCGTCGCCCGCCATCTCGGAATCGAGCAGGAGCGAGCGCCCGTCGGAAACCACGCGCGGCGGATGGCGCTGGTCGAGCGGGCGAAAGCGATCGGCCAGTTTCTGCGGGAACGGGACCGGCGCGCTTTTGTAACCGCGGCTCAGCACCGCGACCTTGCGTCCGCGCTTGGTCAATTCGCGAGCGAAAAGTTCCACCACTGGCGTCTTGCCCGTGCCGCCGACGGTCAGGTTGCCCACGCTGATAACGAGGCAACCGAGCGCGTGCACCGAGGCGAGCCGCGTCTCAAAAAACCAGAGCCGCCAGCGCACGATCAGTCGATAAATCCCCGATAGCGCCCAGAGAAAAAGGCGGAAGAGTCCGGCCCGGAATCCCCAGCGCCGCCCAAGGATGACATCGACCGCGAACTGTTCGAGCTGGTCAAAGCGGTTGGAGGAGGAAGAACGGGGCATGGATCGGGAAGGGGAAGCGAACCCTTGTATCTCACATTGCGGGGCGGGAGCCAAGACGAGATCGGAGGGCGCTCGGCAAAGAGACCACTTGGCAAAGCTAAACTGGGCGACATTTTTCGTGGTCCGGGCTACTTGTTGCCCGGATCGCGGAGGCTTCGTGGAGCGACAGCAAGCGATCGGTAGCTGGTGACGAAAAGAAATCGCTTCCTGTCGTCCCGCTGCGCGGGCCAATCCGGGCAACAAGTAGCCCGGATCACGAAGACGTGTCGTGCATGGTCCACTTGTTTTGGAAACGAAGATCAGGCGTCCCGCGACGGTTGCCTTTTGGTGTGGGCCGCTCGACGTGGTTTCCCCTTTGTCTGGCGGGGTATTCGCGTATGGTGAGGTCAGTTCGATGAAAATCCGCATCCAACATCGCACCACGTATTCTTACGCCACGCCGGTCCGGCTGGGGACGCATCGCGTGATGATACGTCCGCGCGAGGGGCACGATCTGCATATCGAGAGTTCCATCCTCACCATCCGCCCGGCGCACGCGATCCATTGGGTGCGCGATGTTAACGGCAACAGCATCGCGCTGGTCGATTTCACCGAACGGGCGTCTGAACTCGTGATCTACAGCGAATTGACCCTCAGTCATTACGACTCCAACCCGCTCGATTTCCGCGTCGAGCCCTACGCCGTCCACTACCCGTTTGTCTACGATCCGTGGACGTTGCCGGAGCTGACCGCGTTCACCCACATCGTCTTTCCCGCCGATGCCGATCGGGTGCGCGAATGGCTCGGGCTGTTCTGGCAGCCGGGCAAGCTGGTCGAAACCGTCTCGCTGCTGAAGCAACTCAACCATCACATCCACGAAACGTTTACTTATCGGAGGCGCGATGAGCGCGGGGTGCAGAGCCCGGTCGTGACGCTGGAAAAAAACAGCGGATCGTGTCGCGACTTTGCCACGCTTTTCATCGAGGCGTGCCGCAGCTGGGGCTTGGCCGCGCGTTTCGTCAGCGGCTACATGCTCTGCGAAGCGACCGAGGCGGGCGGCGCCACCACGCACGC
>CAZZWT010000131.1:0-8727 GCA_964657775.1 uncultured Candidatus Methylacidiphilales bacterium
CGCCGCTCATGATCTTGCCGCTGCTCGGCTGCATCGTGTTGTAGGCGCGGGCCAGGCGGGTGATGGAGTCGAGCAGGATGATGACATCGACCTTGTTCTCGACCAGACGCTTCGCGCGCTCGGTTACCATGTCGGCCACGGCCACATGACGCTCGCAGGTCTCGTCGAAGGTTGAGGCGATAACCTCGCCCTTCACCGTGCGGAGCATGTCGGTCACTTCCTCGGGGCGCTCGTCGATCAGCATCATGATCAGATACGCGCCAGGGTTGTTTTCCATAATCGCGTTGGCGATCTTCTGCAACAAAATGGTTTTGCCGGTGCGGGGCGGCGCCACAATCAAGCCGCGCTGGCCGAAGCCGAGCGGGCAGATGAGGTCCATCGCGCGCATGGATACATCGCCCTTCTTACCTTCGAGGAAAATGCGGCGATTGGGGAAAGTCGGCGTCAGCAAATCAAAGGTCGGGCGGACGCGGCCTTCCTCGGCCGGCTTGCCTTCAATTTTATCCAGGCGGGCCAGGGCGAAATAGCGTTCTTTCTCCTTGGGCGCGCGGATGGGGCCGTAGAGCAGGTCGCCTTTGCGCAGGCCGAAGCGGCGCACTTGCGAAGGCGAAACGTAGATGTCCTCCGGGCACGTCAGGTAATTGAACCGCGCCGCACGGAGGAAGCCGTAGCCCTCGTTGGAAAGATCGAGCACGCCGCCACCATTGGCCGTGCCATTTTTGGCCGCGTTGCGTTTCAGGATTTCGCAGATGAGATCGTGCCGCTTCATGGCGGACGCGTTTTCGATCTCGTATTCCTTTTTGCCGTAAACCTTCAACTCCTTGGTCGGCTTGGCTTGGAGAACATCCAGCTCCAAATGCGGGCCGGGTGGGAGAGGCGGCGGCGGCGGGGGAAGCGCGGGTCCGTAGACGATTTCAGTTTGTTCGGGCTCTTGACCTGCTTTTTCGGGATCGGCTGGATCGGCTTTGGAGCCCTTCTTTGCGAGAGGCTTGAGGGGCTTCAGCGGCTGAAGCGGCGGCAGTTGCGGCACGGGAGCAGCGCCGGGCAACGGGAGATCCGGTTCATCGGCCGGCAGACCTTCGAGGCCGCGTGGCTTGTGTTGACCGCCACCACCGCCTCCACCACCCCCCCGGCGAAAGGGCCGGTTGCCTTGATTGCGTCGATTCCTCATGAAAACTTAACTTGATCGAGTTGAGCCCGCAGCGCGGCTGGCGTCCCCTCGCCCCAAAAGGCGAGAGTGGAACGGGCCATTTTCTCCGCGACGGGCAGTTGGCTGGCGATGCGCTGGGCGGCTTCCGTTTCGGAAAGACCACGGGCCTTCAGCCGGTTGAGCTGGGTCGCGCGGGACGCGCCGACGCACCAAACGGCAGAAAACATCTGTTCGAGTTCGCACTCGAAGAGCAGCGGAATCATGACGGCCAAGAAATGTGTGGGATGGGTTCGAGCCCGCTCCTCGCGTTCGCGTTGCCAGACGGATCGGATGGCGGGGTGGGTGATTTCGTTCAGTTTTGCCCGCTGAAGCGGATCGGCAAAAACGAGTCTACCCAAGACCTTGCGGTCAATCGACAGGTCAGCTTGTAGTATGGAAGGGCCGAAAGCGTCAACCACATTTTTATAGGCCGCCCCGTTCGGCAACAGCACACGATGGGCGATTTCGTCGGTATCAATGATGTGTCCGCCCCGCTCGCGCAACGCTTCGGCGAGCGTGGATTTGCCGCAGGCAATGCCGCCGGTGAGTGCGATGGAGTGGAGTGTGAGCATAAAATTCTATTAGTGTAGCGGTGGTCTATGACCGTCAGTGATTAATCTCTAGGTCGTGTAGACGGCTTCGACTTGATTCCAAGGAACGACCACTATTTCCAAGTCCTGCGGCACAGAATCGTTCTCAAAAACTTTAGGGCCAAAAGGCGGAAGAAGTTTCGACGCTGGAAAATAGGTGCCTCGGCAATCGAGACCTATCACGACTTTGGAATCCGAAGTTCTCACCACGTCGAACTCAGTGCATGGAAACTTTTTCTCCTCTTCATAATCATAAAGGTACTGACCGGAAAGGAAAAGCACCTGGCCATCAGATAAGCGAAAAAAATAACGTGAAGCCTCATCCTCAAGTTCCTCCACCTGTATTGCGTCTTCGGCAGAAAAAGTCAGGACTTCCGCCAATTCGAGAAGCATCGCTTTTTGTCTTCGATCAATGGTTTTCAGAGCCCTTCCACGCTGCCATCTGCTGAGGCACACGCACAATAAAATCCAACACGGCAATCCAATGAGAAAAACCATGGTGGATCGAGTAACTCTAAGTGATTTGATCGAGCACAGACTCCAGTGAAAGTCAGAGTGGATAACAACCACCCTGCGATAGCGAGACCGCCCCAGCCAAGGCAACCTGACGGCACGCGTGGCTTCCCATGAAAGCCCGCCTTTTCCAAGTCCGTTAATAGCCGCGTGCTTTTTATCGGATACATCGAGGTTTTGCTGATTCCCTTGTTCCCAAACTCCATTTGGGAACGCAATTGTCCGCGCAATTCTATTGCTCTGCCACGCCTAAGATCGGCAACGGAGTTGCCTCAGCAAGCACGTTCCCAAATGGAGTTTGGGAACGAGAAGGCAGGAAGGCAAAATGAGCGACGGGCATAGACCGCCGCTACAGTCACTCGACAGCGCGATCCGACGGAGCGGGCAATCGTGGTCAGCTTTTCCCCTCATGCGCGACCGCCGCTTTGGCGTTGGTGTTCATTTCCTTTTTCAGCGCGGAAGGAAGATTGACCTGGTAGACCGCGGTGAAGAGTTTCAGGCCACGCCATAAATTTTGTGACGCGGGAGCATCGTCTTGCGGATCCTGCTCCAAAAGGCGCGCCAGCATTTGTCCCATGAGGACAGGAGGAATTTGGTCGTTCAGGAGGCGGCTCTCCGATGACGTGAGCTTGCAGGCGATTCCATGATCGGGCGCGGACCAAAACTCGCAAGTGGTGCGGCCCTCATCGTCGCGCACGAGGAGTGGATTCGCCTCGTTGTAAGTCTGCAGGTGAAGCCGCGCCCAATCGAAAAGCTGCTGGATGGAGAGGCTAACAGAGCGCAATCGAGCTCCGCTGTGATCACCGAGATCATTCTTGGTCAGCCAATCGGCCATGGCCGCGAAATCGTATTTTCGGATGTCGTTAAAGCGCGCAACCGCGAATTCGTCCGGGCTGACGATTCGTTTTCCGGCAGCGGGTAAAGCAGCCGACGCATCTTCCGTCGTTTCGCTATCGTCTGCCACCGGATTGACGTTGCCGAGTTGGCCGAGCTGCACGGCATAGGGATGCAGCGGATCTTCCGAAATCCCGAAGTCGCTAAGATCAACGTTGATCCTGCCCGGCAAAATTCCGATGGCCAGGAAAGCGATCAGGCCTAAAATAAGCCTGAGCACACGCGGATCGCTCAATCTCAGGAAGGCCCAGGCCCGGAAAAAGAAGTCGAAGCGGCCACCCACGGGCGCAAGCTGGCAGACCACCATTTTGCCTACATTTTTCAGCTTTCTCTCCTTGCGCCATAGCATATGAAAGGGCAATCGATTCCGAATCACCTCGTACACCGTGCTGGAGACGCAAACGCAACCGCGCCAGGCGACGGTTTCCATCCGCGCGGCAATGTTGACGCCGTCGCCAATGACGTCGTTCTCCTGTCGGAAAACATCACCGAGATGGATGCCGATTCGATGCGAAAGACGTTCCGAAAAGGGCAAGGCGCGGTTCTGCTGCCGCAGCCGGGTTTGGATATCAAGGGCGCAAGAGACGGCCCGGACGGCACTGTCGAAAACCATCAGCAGTCCATCCCCAGTCGATTTTAGCACCTGGCCCCCGCTTTCCACGCAGGACGCGCGCATCGAGGAGAGGTCCCTTCCGATCAGGCGACGTGCGAGAATCTCGTCACGACTCATGATGAAACTGAAGTTCACCGCATCCGTGAAAACGATCGCCGCCAACGAGCGTTGTCCCTCGGACAAGACGACTGGCGTCGCCGAAACCAGAGAAGATTCGGGGTTGGACTCGGATGGGCTCATGTCGGGATGGACTCCGTAACCCTAAGCGGATTTCAAGCCAACCCGAAGACGGAACCAAAGGCAGCGGCGGTCACAGCTAAAGCCGATGGACCGCCGCTACCTGGGATTAAAGCTTCGCCACGCGCACCGAGAGAATCCCCGGTTCCGCCTCGATCGCCTTGATCGCTTCCGGTCCGGGCGTGCTGTCGAGATTGTAGACGCTCAGCGCGTTGCCGCCTTGATCGCCGCGGCTCAGGGACATGCTGCCGATGTTGATCTTGTGCTTCGCCAGCAGCGTGCCGATCGAGCCGAGCATGCCCGGGCGGTCTTGGTTCTCCACGATAAGCAGGATGCCCTCGGGGCTGGCCTCAAGGTTGTGGCCGTTCAGCTTCACGATGCGCGGGTGTACGCCGTAGATCGTCGCGCCGACTTCAAAGGTCGAGCCGGCCTTGGTCGCCTGAACCGTAATCAGGTCGGTGAATTCGCCCGCTTCGGCGGCCTTGGTCTCGAGCGTCTTCAGCCCCAGATTCAGCGCGACTTTTGGAGCGTTCACTTCATTCACGGCAACTTCGGTGCAGGCGTAAAGCAGGCCCTTCAGCACCGCACGCGTGATCGGTACCGTTTCCGTCTCGCTCACTTTGCCGAGGTAATTGATCGTCAGCGTCTCCAGCCCCGTCGGCGCGATCTGCGCCAGCAGCTTGCCCAGCTTCTCGCCGAGGCCGAGGTAGGGCCGGATCTGCGTCAGCGTGCGCGAATCGACATTCGGTACATTCACCGCGTTGTTCACGATGCCGTTGATCAGATATTCCGAAACGCCATGCGCGATCTCGATGCCCACGCTTTCCTGCGCTTCCGAGGTCGAGGCGCCCAGGTGCGGCGTCAGCACGACATTCGGCAACGCGCGGAAAGGCAGGTCCTCCGCCGGCGGTTCCTTCTCAAAAACGTCCAGCGCTGCGCCGGCCGCGTGACCGCTTTTCAACGCTTCCAGCAACGCGGCCTCATCGACAAGACCGCCGCGGGCGCAGTTGATAATCCGCACGCCCTTCTTGCACTTGGCCAGCGTCGCGGCATTGAGGATGCCCTTCGTCTCCGGCGTCATGTGCATGTGCACGGTGATGAAATCGGCGCGGGCGAGAAGGTCATCGAGCTGGTCGGCGAGTTCCACCTGCAGGCTGCGCGCACGGCTCTGCACGAGGTAGGGATCGTACGCGACAACGGTCATGCCAAACGCAATGGCGCGGCGCGCGACTTCGCCGCCGATGCGGCCCATGCCGATCACCCCGAGCGTCTTGCCGCAAAGCTCGACGCCCTCGAACGATTTCTTGTCCCACTTGCCCGCGATCATCGAGGCATGCGCCTGCGGGATTTTCCGCGCGAGCGAAAGGATGAGCGAGAAGGTCTGCTCGGCGGTGGAGATGGTATTGCCGCCGGGGGTGTTCATGACGACGATGCCTTTTTCCGTGGCGGCTTCAACGTTGACGTTATCGACGCCCACACCGGCCCGGCCGATCACCTTGAGGCGCGTGGCGGCCGCGAGGGCCTTGGCCGTGACTTTGGTGGCGCTGCGGATGACCAGCGCGTCGAGCTCGGGAATCTTGGCAATCAGCTCGTCTTCCGACAGCCCCTTCGCGCTCGATTCGACTTGAAAATGGGGGTTGTTCGCGAGGACTGCGATGCCTGTGGGTGAGACGCCATCGGCGACCAATATACGATAAGTTGTCACCCGCCGAGTCTCCCCGTTCGTCAGCCAAAAGTCAAACGCTGGCCATGACGGCGAGGCGCGAATGAGCGCATCTCATATAGAGGACCTGCCCGGCTACCTCTCTTTGCGATCCTGGATTCGCCGCTCAGGCGTGAAAGCTTTATAGAGACACCAGACGAAGAGCCCGAAGATTGGCGCGATCGCCAAGGCCAACGCGACGCGGGAGCGCAACAGGGCAAAGACATTGTCGAATCCCACGATCAGCAGGAGTAGGAATGCCAGCCCCACGATAATTCCGAGGATGCGCAGCAGCTTCATAGCGGTAGTTCCACTCTACCTCATTTATGCCCGATGGGGAGAATAATGGAAGCCGCCGCCGAGCCGCCGGAAGTCACCAGCGTTTCGGGCGCTTTACCGTCCCATTTGGTGATTAACTCCAAGTCAATGACGGCCGGATTCTTCGCCAGCGCGTCGCCGCGAATTTGGATCGCCTCCGCCTCGCCCTTGGCCTCGGCCACTTTTTTGTCTGCCTCCACTTGGGCCTGTTGCAGCTCGTACTTCGCCTGCTCAGCGCGCTGTTGCGCCACCTGTTTGGCCTCGATCGCCTTTTCGTAATCGTCGGAGAAATTCACATTTACGATCGACAAATCCTGGATATCGACAAAGTTGGCCAAGCGCTCCTGCGCCGCCTTCATCGCCTCGCTACGGATCTGGTCGCGGTTGCCGATAATCTCCGCCGCGTCATACTTCGCCGTCTCGGCCTTCAAGGCATCCAGGATCTTCGGCGTCGCCTGGCTCATGTATTCGGTACCGAAGTTCTTGTAGATATCGGCCGCGCGATCCTTGGTGATGCGCGTTTGTACCGCAAGGGTAATGGTCACATTTTGCAGATCCTTGGAAAAGCAGCTCGCGTCGGATTGCGTCGTAATCGTACGGATGCTGACCTCCGTCACGTGGTCGATGGGCCCGACGACGTGCCAGCCCGAATCGAGGACATTTCCCGTTACTTTGCCGAAGTTGGTAATTACACCGACATTTCCTGTCTGGACGGTCGCGGTAAAGAAGAGAAAAACCACCAGGATTCCCATTAAAAGGCATCCGAGGAAAAACGCACCTGCAAAATATTTAGTGTTCATCAGAGCTGAAGTTAGCCTTCGACGCCTGAAAGTGGAGAAAAAAGCAAAATCGACACAAAACCTGCTTATCACGCTGCGAGAGAACGAGTATTGACTACTGGATGAGTTAACCTGTTAATAACTTATTTTAGGTGAAAACGTAAAAAGGCTTGATCCGCTGCAAGTGCGACCATACCTTTGCACTCAAGTTAAGCACCGAAGCCAAAAAGAAGATAAAAACGCCGCAAAAGCTCGCCAAGTCAGTATCTTATGAAAAGTAAACTTCTGCGTAAATTGGCGAAGAGCCAGAAGTATCTCATCTTGGCGGAGATCAAACGAAGTCAAGGTCTCTCCGTCTCGCAATTGTGCGAGCGAATTAACCTCTCGTACATGGGCGTTAAGCAACATTGCGTCGCTCTGGAAAAGGACGGCTATCTCGACACATGGCGCCGCCCGAAAGGCATGGGCCGCCCGGAGAAGGCTTATCGCCTCACCTTGATGGCGCAGGAGTTTTTCCCTTCCGAGCACACCAATTTTACCAGCGAAGTTCTCAAGAGCCTCGAGCAGGTTTACGGGCCTGCCGCCCCGGAAAAAATCCTTTACCAGATTTACCAGAACCTCACCGTTCGCCTCCAGGCCAAGATCGCCGGCCACACATTGGAGGAACGCGCTCGCTCGTTCGCCGCTTTGCGCGATGCCGACGGCTACATGAGCGAGTATTACTTCAATCCTGATATCCAGCGCCATCAGATCATCGAGTACAACTCGCCCATCCTGACCATCGCGGACCAGTTCAAGATCCTCACGCAGCTTGAGAACAACCTCATGGAAAGCGTCCTCGGCGTCAAAGTGCACCGCGAGGAAGAGCGCGTCTCCGGCCTCTACAAGTGCCAGTTCACGCTGCTGGATTAAGGTAACCGTCCCGCCTCTGCGGGACGGCATCGTTCTCCCGGATGAAGCAGGTCATCATTCATTCCGACGGGGGCTGCCATGGCAATCCCGGGCCCGGCGGGTGGGCGGCGACGCTTGAGTTTGGTGCACGCAAAAAAGAGCTCAGCGGCGGCGTGCCGGCCACGACAAACAACCGGATGGAATTGCAGGCGGCGATTGAGGCGCTCTCGGCGTTGAAGGAACCATGCGCCGTCGATTTCTACACCGACTCCGAGTACGTGAAGAACGGCGTGACCGCGTGGATGCGAAACTGGAAACGAAACGGATGGAAAACGCAGGCGAAGAAGCCGGTGAAGAATGAAGACCTCTGGCGTACGCTCGATCCGCTCGTCGCGAAGCATGAGATCAAGTGGCACTGGCTGAAGGGCCACGCCGGGCACGCCGGCAACGAGCGCTGCGATGAGCTGGCGAACATGGAAATCGCGATGATCAAGGCCCGCTTGCCAGCCGCCGATCTCAAAGCCGCCCTCGCTGAATTCAAGGCGCGGGAGGAGGCCGTTTTACCTCCGAAAACCTGATGTCACGCCGAGGTTGATGACGGGGCCGATTCTACGTGAGTCGAACTCGTTGGCACGTTGTTCCGCTTCGCCAAGTGCAACTCGGGAATCAGGTAGGGATGATCGCGGAAGGCCGGTGCGATATCGCCGCGCAGGTAGTTGATCTTATTGTCGTTGATGTAATCGGCCACGTACTTCCGTCGGCGCAAAATCCGGCGATACTCCTTCGCCTTCCAATAAACTTCCTCGACGATATTGGTCGGAATCGCCGCCATGAACATGTTCACGTCGCGGTTGTCCTCCGCGCCCAGCCCGAAGAAGCTCTTGATCCCGTACTTCCACGCCAGCACGGAAAAGATGGATTGGTCGCCCCGATTTTCCACGAAGTCCTTCAGCGGCGGGAGCCCGCACGTATCCGGCTTTACGTAGGACGCGATCCGCTCG
>CAZZWT010000132.1:0-2100 GCA_964657775.1 uncultured Candidatus Methylacidiphilales bacterium
ATAGAGGAGCCGGACGAACTGAAAAATTTCCGTAACCGTGGCGACGGTGCTTTTGCGTCCACCGCGTGTCACCCTTTGCTCAATGGCGACCGAAGGCGGAATACCCGTGATCGAATCGACATCGGGCCGCTCAAGCTGTTCCACGAACTGGCGGGCGTAAGCATTCAGGCTGTCGAGATAACGACGCTGGCCCTCGGCGAAGAGAAGATCAAAAGCGAGCGTTGATTTGCCCGATCCGCTCAGGCCGGTTACCACGGTCATTTCGTTGAGCTGGATATCGACCGAGATGTTTTTCAGGTTGTGATGCCGTGCCCCGCGAATCTGAATGGCCTGCGGCATCGCATCGAGCTTGCGCAGCGCGTTGCTGTTGCCGTAACTCGCGGCGCTTTCGCGAAGGGTTGCACCCGGTTTACGTGGACCCAGCTTTGGCTTGAGAAATTTTCCCGTATGGCTGGCCGGTATCGCGGCAATCGTTTCGGGAGTTCCCGCCGCCACAATGCGACCGCCCTCGCGCTCGGCCTCCGGGCCAAGATCAATTACCCAATCCGCGCATTTGAGCACGTCGAGATTATGCTCAATGACGACCAGCGAATCTCCTTGCTCGACCAATCGCTGGAGCACCGCAAGAAGGAGGCGAATGTCCTCGAAATGGAGGCCCGTTGTCGGTTCATCGAGAATAAATAGACGGGTGGCCCTGGGAGCGGCTGCGGGCTTTTGCGAGAATCGATCAACTATCGCATCATCGTCACTGTCTTCCGCTTCACCGATTGGCTCGTCACTCAAATATCGCAGCAACTTGATCCGCTGCGCTTCGCCGCCGGAAAGCTGATTCAGTGGCTGACCGAGCCGTAGATAGCCGAGTCCCACTTCCGCGAGCAGACTCAGTTTCGGACCGATCTTTGCATGCAGTTTTCGCTCTACATCCGTAAGATCGGAAATCACCGGATCGAAATGCTGGATCGCTTCATCCACGGTCATTTCCAGGACCTCGTGCACGTTGCGTCCGCGATAGCGGACCTGAAGGAGCGGATCTTGGAAACGGCGTCCTTCGCAAATCGGACAGGTCACAAAGACGTCCGCGAGAAACTGCATCTCGATTTTTTCCGCACCGGAACCATTACATCGGGGGCAACGCCCCGTGCCACCGTTGAAGGAAAAATCGCCCGCCGCGAAACCCTGCGAACGCGCCGCCTCCGTCCCGGCGAAAAGATCCCGGATTGAATCGTATGCGCCGAGATACAACGCGGCATTTGAACGCGGGGTGCGCGACAGCGGCGATTGATCGACGCGAACGACCTCAGAAATCAAATCCGCGCCGCACAGTTCTCGCAGCGCCGCCGTCTCCTCGTTGTCCGATTGCACATGCCGCGCCGCCAGGATCGCCGGATGCAGCACCTGATGCACCAGCGTGCTTTTCCCAGAACCGCTGACCCCGCTGATGCCGACAAAAAGTCCCAGCGGAATGGTGACATCCACATTCTGCAGGTTGTTGGCCGAAGCGCCGAGAAGCTGGAGTTGAAATGACGGATCGGGCGTGCGCCGTTTGACCGGAAGCGGAATGGTTTTCGTTTCGTTCAGGTAAGCGCCGGTCAACGACCCCTTGCTGCCGAGCATCTTTTTGTAATCGCCGGAAAAAACAATATCGCCGCCCGCAGCACCGCGACCCGGCCCAAGCTCAAGCAGGTAATCCGCCTCACGCATGACGGCCTCTTCGTGCTCGACGACAAGCACAGTATTGCCGCGATCACGGAGCCGCTTCATCACACCCACAAGTTGTCCCATGTCGCGCGGATGCAGCCCAATGCTCGGTTCATCGAGAACAAAGAGCGTGTTGACCAACGAGTTGCCCAGGCACGAAGTGAGATTGACCCGCTGGATTTCGCCACCGCTCAGCGTACGGGTCGCGCGATCCAGCGTCAGGTAACCAAGACCCACTTCGAGCAGATAGGTCAGTCGCGCCAGGATGCCATCGCGCAATTGCTCCGCCGCATCGTCCTCGGCAGGAAGCGGAAGCGCCTTGAAAAAAGCATGCGCCTGGGTCAACGGCAGTTGGTTGATTTCCGGAAGAGTTAAGCCGGACAGGTTTTCCTGTAGCGGGGG
>CAZZWT010000132.1:2141-8650 GCA_964657775.1 uncultured Candidatus Methylacidiphilales bacterium
CCGCCGCTACAGGACCGAGTCGGTACTGCAGCGTCTTCGGCTGGAAGCGCGTACCGTGGCAGATCAGGCAACTTTTATAGGCGCGATAACGGGAAAGAAAAACGCGCACATGCATCTTGTAAGTCTTGGTTTCCATCCACTGGAAATAACCTTTCACGCCGTACCAGCCGCCCGCTTCCCACAGCTCATTTAGTGTCGCGCCGCTTTTCAATTCCCCCTCGATCACGAACTTCTGCATCCACGGCTTGAGCTCACAAAACGGTTTGTCGACTGGAATGCCCTGCTCCGCGCAATGCTTGAGCAGGTCCTTCTGGCATTCGAGCGAAACGCCGCTCTGCCACGGCTTGACCACGCCATCGCGAATGCTTAAACGGCGATCCGGCAAAGCACGTTCGTAATCGATCTCGATCGTGCGGCCAAACCCACGGCAGGCAGGGCACGCCCCCATCGGATTATTGAAAGAGAAAAGCGCGGGGGAGGGTTCGCGGAAAGTCGTACCGTCATAGGGACAGACCCAGGCGCTGGCAAAACGAAGTTCGTTGGAAACCAAATCGCCCTGCACGATTTTTCGCGGACACCGAAACGCGGTCCTGCACCACCCTCAACACGGGCGGAGCGATTTCCTTGTCGGGCACCGCATCATCCGTGCGTCGTATTTCACCATTGATCCAGACCCGTAGAAAGCCCTGCTGCTTCAGCGTCGCCAGTGCCGCCGCCAGCGAAGGCTTATTCGGCATCTCCACGGAAAAACTGATCAGAACCTCTTGCCCGTCGCGCGCTTCCAGCACTTGATCCGTCATTTGCGTCGCGCCCAGCGGCCGTACCGGTCGCCCGCAATGCGGACAAGTCAACGAGGCCAGCCGCGCAAACAGCAACTTCAAGTGATCGGCGATCTCCGTCATCGTGCCGACCGTGCTGCGGGAGGTTTTCACCGAATTGCTTTGCTCGATGGCAATCGCTGGCGGCAGGCCATCGATGCGGTCCACATCCGGTTTGTCCATGCGCTCCAGGAACTGCCGCGTATAGGGCGAAAAAGTCTCCACGTAACGTCGCTGCCCCTCGGCGTAAAGCGTATCAAAAGCCAGGGTCGATTTGCCCGACCCGCTCAACCCCGTGACCACGGTCAACCGATGATGCGGAATATCGACGTCGATGTTCTTGAGATTGTGCTGGCGTGCGCCGCGGACCGAAATGTGACTGGAACTCATGAGAAGGGGAGGTGAATCTAGTCTGTCGTCGCCGGAAGACAATGGGGCACCCAAAAAATCTTCAGATTGAAGCTTGCCACCCTTGGTAAACTACCGAAAAAAGTTGCGGCCCGACGGACGGCACCACATGGTAGGCAGCCAGTTTATGGCATCATCATCTTCCCCGGTCCAGGCGACTCCACGCGCGTTTCACTTCATGGGTATTTGCGGTTCGGCGATGGGGGCCGTGGCCGCCATGCTGCGCGACCAGAGCTTCACCGTCACCGGCTCCGACGAAAGCGTCTACCCGCCCATGTCCACCTTCCTTGAGGAAAAAGGCATCACCATCCAGGCCGGCTACAAACCGGAGAATCTTCCCGCCGAGGACGTCATCCTCGTCGTCGGTAACACCATCAAGCGTGGCAACCCCGAACTCGAGGCCGCGCTTGAGGGCAAGCGCTACTACCTCTCACTGCCGGAGACCTTGAAAAATTATTTCCTCCGCAAAACCCACAACATCGTCGTCACCGGCACACACGGCAAGACCACCACCACGTCGCTTCTCGCCTGGATTTTCGAATATACCGGCCGCAAGCCCTCCTACCTCATCGGTGGTCTGCCCAAGAACCTGCCCCAGGGCTGCACGCATCAGGAAGGCGCGCACTGGATTCTCGAGGGCGACGAGTACGACACTGCTTTCTTCGACAAGCGCAGCAAATTTCTTCACTACCTGCCCGAGCTGGTCGTCATCAATAATCTTGAATTCGACCATGCCGATATTTTTGACAATCTCGCCGCGATCCAGAAATCGTTTTCGCACCTAGTCCGCATTGTCCCGCGCAACGGCATGGTGCTGGTCAACGCGGACGATGCCAATGCCCTCGCCGTGGTGAAAGACAGCCCCGCACCAATCCTCGAAGTTGGTTTCTCCGAGAATGCCGCCGTGCGGATTCTCGACGTAAAGGTCAACGGTGAGAGCCAGACCTTCAGGCTGCATCATACCGATTTCACGTTGAACATGTCCGGCACCTTTAACGTCCGCAACGCCGCCATGGCCATCACCGCCGCACATTTCTACCAGATCCCGCTGCCCGAGATCGTGAAAGCCGTGGCTGCTTTCCAAGGCGTCAAACGTCGACAGGAAGTTCGCGGCGAAAAGAACGGCGTCACCATCATCGATGACTTCGGCCATCACCCCACCGCGATGCGCGAGACGCTGCAGGGCATGCGCCACCGCTTCCCGCAGCGCCGTCTCTGGGCGCTCTTCGAGCCTCGCAGCAACACCACGCGCCGTGCCGTCTTCCAGAAAGACCTCCCCTCGGCACTGGCGCTGGCCGATGGAGTTTTCGTGGCCCAAGTCGCTGCCCTTGAGCAAATTCCTGTCCACGAACGACTCCATCCGGAGCAAGTTGTCGCCGATATCAACGCAGCGGGGGTTCCCGCCTACTACGAACCCGACGCCACCGCCATTGTCGCCAAGCTTACTCCCCTCCTGAAACCGGGTGATGTCGTGATTGTTTTCAGCAATGGCGGTTTCGGAGGAATTCATCAGAAACTGCTCGCTTAGGCTTGAGGTAGTAATAGCGTGCGCGCTTCAGCATTACAGTTTTGCAATCTCCTAATTAACCGAGTCCATTCTCTTATTTTTGGGGTCTAAAGATTTATGCCGCGCAATCGCTATGTCCTGTGGGGAGGAATCATCTGCATCCTCATTGTGGCCAACATCATCAATTATCTTTATTGGAACTGGGGCCTCATCACTGTCAAAGTCACCGATGTTCCGTTAAGCAAGGTTATCAAAAGCATTGAATGGCAGGGATGGGTGAAGATCTACACGAACCTGCCTTTGGATACCAAAGTCACCATGCAGGTCGACCACGTTCCGCTGGCCGAGGCCATGGAAACGCTGTCCGCCAATGTGGACGCGCCCCGCGCTGATCGAGGAGATCGCAGACCCGCGCCAGATCAACCTCGACCCGATAATAACGCAACCGCCTCGGGCAACCCTCCCAGCGGCGGTGCCCCCGGTGCAGATGGAGACCGCCGAAATGGAAATCGCGGACAAGGAGGTCCCGGTGGTGGACGAGGCGGATTCGGAGGCGGAGGTTTTGGCGGCGGCGGTGGCGTACAATGGAACCTCGCCTTTTTCGTTGCCCCGACCGCAGCCAGGGTCAAAGACGAAATCCGCTCCTTTCAGGAAGGGGCGACCGACAATGATCTTTTGGTTTACAACTATCCCACGCCTCTCATGATTGTAGCCACGGACAGCGATGTACCCGCTTCCGATCCACGCTCGCAATCATGGCCCGGTTACAAGCCACCGATAGTTCCTCCACCTGCTCCTGTTGCCGATGGACAAGCGCCTTCCGAACCATCCGCTCCGGCAACGCCTACGGTCCAAACCTATCTCAAGGCCTTTGCGCAGTCCTCCAATATCTGGATTATGGCACCGTCCTCCTGGTCACCCGAAGTCGTTAAGGCACCCGAACCCAATTCATCCATCATCACAGCCGTAAAAAGTTTCGTCAGCAATTATCGCGGCAGCGTCACCCAGGCTATCATCCTGCGGGCAGGTCGGGGTGGCGGACGCAGGGCAGGCGGAGGTGGAGACTACGACACGGATGCCATGACCGACCGGGTGCGCAATGCCATCAATGGCCTGCCGGATCCGGAAGACCGTGCCAACGCCATGGCGCAACTCGACCAGGAAGTGAAATTTTACAAGGACATGCAATCCGCCCCTCCGGAACAGAGAGGCCAGCTGATGCGCAACCACACGATGAGTAAAATGGCCGCCAATGCCCAGGCCCGCATGGATAGAATGTCGCCCGCCAAGCGCGCGGCACGTTACGCCCGGGCCGTATCCAATCGCCAGACAGCCCAAGGAAAAAAATGAAACATCTTCCCTTTTTACGAAAACGTCGCCGCGTCGCCTTTACCCTCGTTGAACTCCTGGTCGTTGTCGGCATTATCGCCCTGCTCGCAGGACTGGCCGGGCCCAGCTTCAACATGGCCATGAAGAAGGCTCAAAGCGTGAAGTGCGCCAGCAATCTCCGCTCCATCGGCATCGCCGCTGCTCAGGCTGCCTCGGATAATAACAATGCCTATCCCGAAATCGATCAGGCTGGTGCTCCGATTTATTCGCCCCAGGGACCCAATCTGGTGACCGCATTGGGACCTTACGGAATTAGCACCAATTCGGTTCAATGCCCCATGGATATGCAAGCGAGTCCCAGCTCCTTTTCAAAATACGGTTCCAGTTACGAATGGAACCCGGTTTTTGATGACGAAGAACTCAATGCCACGGCGATTTACGTCTCTGTTACTTATTCCATTCCGGTCAATAGCAGCCGCGTCCGGCTGGCCACAGATTTCATTCCAATCCATCGAAGCCATGTCAATGCCGTTTATGGAGACGGTCACGTAGCCATTCATTAGACGGATTTAGAGGCTGTTCCGCATCCACCCGCCCGTTTAAGCTGGGCGGGTATGTCTGACGTTTCACCTCCTAGCCTGCAGCACATCCTGATTTCCGGCGGCGAAGGCGACCTGGCCCGCGCACTGCAAAAGGAATTTATCGTTGATGGCTCCGTGGCACACGCGCCCGGCCGCACAGCGATGGATGTGCGCGATGAGGCACAGGTCGAAGTCTACTTTTCGCAACTGAAACGTCTCGATATCCTGATCGCGAATGCTGGCCTGACCCGCGATGGCTCGACGACAGGACTGAGCGCGGACGACTTTGATGAGACCCTAAATACGAACTTGCGCGGGGCATTCCTTTGCGCGCGCGCGGCCATCAAATTAATGGTGAAGCAACGTAGCGGTCACATCGTGTTTATCGGTTCACGCGCCGCCAAATGCGGCACGCGCGGACAAAGCGTCTATGCGGCGGCCAAAGCCGGACTCGTCGGCTTCGCCCAGAGTCTCGCCAAGGAATATGGCGCACGCAACATTCGTTGCAACGTGGTGCTCCCCGGTTTTCTGGAAACCAAGATGACCGCCTTACTCACGCCCGAACGGCGTGAAGTCGTCCGCAGCGAACATGCCCTCGGTCGTTTCAACACCGTCGAGAACGCCGCCCGCGCCATTGCCTTCCTCTCCCGGCTCGATTTCGTCTCCGGGCAGGTCTTCACCCTCGATTCCCGAATCGATAAATGGACATGAACCTCGACGACATTCTCCACGCGGAACTGACCGCACTTGAAAAGGTCGATCTCCGACGCATCCTGCGGGCTGCAGATGGACATGCGCGGGAAATGCTGAACTTCGGCGCCAACGATTATCTCGGCCTGAGTCATCATCCTGCCCTCATTGAAGCCTCACGCTACGCCACCGATGCGCGCGGCACCGGCGCAGGCGCTTCACGTCTCGTTACCGGAACCAACACCGCCATTCTTGCCCTCGAGGAACAACTAGCCGCGTGGAAAGAAAAGGAAGCCGCACTCGTTTTCAGCAGCGGTTATGCCGCCGCGCTCGGCACGATTCCCGCGCTCGTTGGCAAAGGCGATACCGTCATCCTCGACAAGCTCGCCCACGCCAGCCTGATCGATGCCGCGCGACTCAGCGGCGCCACCCTGCGCGTTTTCCCCCACAACAACATGGACAAGCTTGAGGCCCTCTTGAAAAAGCTTTCAAGCGAACCCGGCAAAATACTCATCGTAACCGAATCCCTTTTTTCCATGGACGGTGACAGGGCTTCCCTGCGTGAACTTGTCGCTTTGAAGGAACGTTACGGTGCATGGCTCCTCATCGACGAAGCCCACGCCACAGGACTCTACGGCGCAACCGGCGCAGGACTTCTCGCCGAGGCGGCCCTGAGTTCCCAGGTCGAAGTCGTCATGGGTACGCTAAGCAAAGCTCTCGGCAGCGTTGGCGGCTACATCGCCGGCTCGCGCACGCTCATCGACTGGCTCACCAATCGCGCCCGCAGTTTCATTTACTCCACCGCTCTCCCGCCCGGAGTCATCGCCGCCAGCCATGCCGCCATCAACATCGCCCGCAGTCCCGAAGGCGCAATCTTGCGCACACGTCTCCGCGAAAACATCGCCCACTTCCACTGCGGACTACCCGCCATCTGGAAAGGGCAGACGCTTTCCTCCAGCGCCATCCAGCCACTTATCTGCGGGGAAGCCTCCACCGCCTTGAAATTGTCTGCCGTCTTGCGTGAAATAGGCCTCCTCATCCCCGCCATCCGCTACCCGACCGTTCCTCGAGGAGCCGCCCGCTTACGCGTTACACTAAGCGCGACCCATCAGCCTAAAGAGATCGAGGCGCTTAACCGTGTTTTGGCGCCTGAGGAGGATCTGCCTCCGGCCTGAC
>CAZZWT010000133.1:0-8449 GCA_964657775.1 uncultured Candidatus Methylacidiphilales bacterium
CGCGTGCTCGCGCAACGGCTCCGGCGCAAGGGCCTGCGCCGGCTACCTTCTGATTGCACTACTCCTTCGCGAAGCCGTAGCCGATGCAGCCCGCCACGCCCCAGAGCGAGACGATGACGCCCGCAAAGACCAGGAAGTAGGGATCGTTGACGTAGCTGTTCCAATCGACCGGCTTCTCGTGCTTCACAGAATAAAGGCTCTGGTGATGCGTGACCGGCGCCGCCGCCTGCGCATCGCCCAGTGCGCTGATGGCGAACATGGTCATGCCCACGCCGATGACCAGAACGACGAGCGAGAGCACGAGCATGCCGCGTCCGCCGACGTTCGCCGCCAGCGCAAACATCCCGAAAGCAACCACGGCCACCACGCCCAGCAGCAGGAAGACGATCATTCCGGCATGCTAGCTCTGCCCTGCTGGAGATCAACCGACTTTGCGGGAATCGATTTCGACTTGGTGGCCCGGGCTACTTGTTGCCCGGGTCGGCCCGCAGCAGCGGGACGACAGGAAGCGAGCCTTTGCCTCCGAATCAACGCATCGCTTCCTTCGATTTTAATAGAGAGCGCTATTTCCATGGCGTGAACCCAGCGGTCGCGCGTGCTCGCGCAACCGTTCCGGCGCAAGGGCCTGCGCCGGCTACCTTTCGTTGCGAAACGTTCGTCCTGTCAAAATCGCCCGCCACTCTTTACCATCCCCGCCATGAACAACTGGTTCATCTGGGCGCTCCTCTCCGCCATCTTTGCCGCGCTGACCGCGATCCTCGCCAAGGTCGGCGTGTCGCAGGTGAACCCCAATCTGGCCACGGCGATTCGCACCACCGTCATTCTGGTCATCACGTGGGCGCTCGCGTGCGCGACCAGCGACAAGGTGGAGTTCTCCGGCATCACCCCGCGCACCTGGATTTTTCTCGTCGCCTCCGGCTGCATGACGGGCCTCTCGTGGCTCTGCTATTTCCGCGCGCTGAAGCTGGGCGAGGTTTCCCAAGTCGCGCCGGTGGACAAGCTGAGCGTGGCCATCGCGATCATCCTTGCGGTGATTTTTCTGGGCGAAAAGGTCAAGCCGCAGGAGGTGATCGGCGCGGTGCTGATCGTGCTGGGCGTGATCGTGATGGTGGTGAAGCTTTAGGTGTTTTTGGCTCGGCTAGCCCGAATACCTCACAGAAGTGGGTGAACCTCGACAAGCACGCCCCAATCGCGGCTCCGTCATCCTAAGCCGGTCGAAGGATCATTTCGGCTCTGCTCTGGGGCAAAGCACAAGGAACTGATCCTTCGGCTGCGCTCAGGATGACCGATTGCCCATTGGGCGCCTTTGTAGGGTCCCGAATTGTCCGGGCTACCCGATGAGGCCTCACTTATTCCCGACGACCTTCTTCATTTTTCGGACAGGCTTCGCCTTCGCGCGTTCGGCGGCGTCGATCTGGCTCATCGCTGCGATCAGTTGATGCCGCGTCTTCAGGCCCAGCTTGCGATAAACCGAGGTGAGCTGGTTCCGCACCGTGATGGCGCTCTTGCCCAGCGCGCGCGCGATCTGCCGGTTGTTCATCCCCTCGGCCGCGAGCTGCGCGCATTCGCGTTCGCGATCGGTCAGCAGCTTGATCTTCGGTAAAATGGTTTCACCCGCGCGGGCCATCCGATCCTCATGCAGCGTGACGAGAAACATCCCCTTGCTCAGCGCCAGCGTGGGCGCGGGGACGTACTCGACGGACGCGGTCAGCTCCGTTTGCTTCGGATGCGAGAGCACGCGGCGGAACAGGGAGGAGTCGCCATTCCGCTTCGCGATGGGGGTTTTCATCAGCGCCGATTTCAAGCCCTCCACCTCGGCCAAAATATCCCCCGGCGTCTGGAACCGGCGCGAGGGCTTGAGCGCGGTGGCGCGCGCCCCATGCCGCCACTTCGCGCCGATTTGCGCCGCGAGCGTGCTGAAATGAAGTGCCCGTAAATTCCAGTCGAGCAGGACGGAAGCGGTGGGGAGTTCGGTCACGACCCGCTTCAGCGAGGAATGGGCCAGCCGCGTTTCCTGGTGGCTGGCCATGCGGCGGATGGCCGTCTCGAAATGAGGATGCAGCGCCTGCAGGTCGTACATCTCCACGTCGGTGAACTCGCCCTGCTGCGCGTTGTGCATGACGCTGAGCGTGCCGAGCCAGGTGTTGCCGCGCCACGCTACGATGGAGGCCGCGTGCTCGACGCCGGCCTTTTTCATCAGCCGCTGGTAAAAAAGCGAGCGGTGGTAGATGGCCGGCGGGGTATAATCGCCATGCCGCACGACGGTGACACCCGGATGCACGGGGCTGCGCTTGAGCCAGATGTCGTGCTTGTGCTCCGTCTGCATGTAGGCATCGATGGCCCACTTGTAGCTCGCAGGCGTGTACTTGCAGGGCAGTTCCAATTCGAGGTGGCGGAACAGCAGGTTGCTGAAGTGGATGGGCGTAATGACGGCGACCAACTCGAAGAGGGCCTTCGCTAATTGATCAGCCGTTTCGGCCTGATGCACCTTAACGACAAGGCGGTCGAATTCGGGAGGACGAAACCGGGGCAAAAATGCTGTATTTTGGGACCGATGTACCATGGCAGCCATGTTGGACTCATTATAACATGTCTTTGGTCATGGGAGCGCAAGCGAATTCATACAAGCCGGGGGAGGCAGACGCTGCGGAGGAGCGCAGGACAACGCTTCGTTATCGCTTTGCCCGCTTGCTGACAGACCGCCATTTTGAGGAAGCCATGGCAGGCGCGCTCGCCGCCCACGCGCGCAAGGAAATCCGCGACGCCGACCTGCAATTCGTGATCGAGATCGTGCGCGCCGCTGAGCAGATGAAGCTCCGGGAGCGCGCGACCGCTGGGCAAAAACACGCGATCGTGGTCGCGCCGCTTAGCTCGACGTTGCCGCCAGTTCCTTCTTCAGGAACAGCCTGATCTGCACATCGTCCTGGGCGACGGAGACGAGTTCCCACCCGTCCTTGCCCATCGCGTTGAGCACCTTGCGCACATGATGGCTGATCGCGCCCTGGCTCGAAACGTCCGTCACTTCGGTTTTCATGTACACCACGTCGTATTCAAATCGTTTCATCTTCATAATGTGCCTGAGAAGGCATTGAGTGCAAATGCAACTATGGCGATAAAACCTTCAGGAGTCGTGGTCCGGGCAATAAGTAGCCTGGACCACGACGCTTTTTTGTTCGGTCGAGCATGGGCGTGACGACATCTTGCGTGCCGGTGGCGATCGCCCTGAGCGTGTTCGGCGTGGGGCAAGTCCATGGAATCTGGCGACTTTCTGGTGCGGGCAAGAAGCTTGTATTTTCCACTGAAATTGCCGGCTGCTGTTCCGATGGAATAAAGAGGCCCCATGTTCGATCTCCTTTTCAAAAAAGCGCCTTCCGCCAAGGCCGTTGCTGTCGCCGCCACCAGTCGCGCGCCGAAGGAACTGAGCCCCGAACAGCGCGCCGCCCAGCAAGCCGTTCTCGAGCGCCAGAAACAGAGCGACCCGCTCATCGGCCTGAAGATGGGCGCGCGGGAGGTCAACAACGCGCTCATCCAAGGCATGCGAACGTCAAAGGGTGTTCACATTGAATCTTACCTGACCGCACTGGGTGCGCTGGCCGGCTACGCCTGCCAGATGAGCGTGCGCGAGACGACGCGGGCGCGGGGACTCACGACCGAGGAAAATCATCTCCTCGTCGCCACCGACGGACCGGACGGCAAGCGCTACTTCTTCGGCGATGCGCTGAACAAGCCGCTGGCGGAGGGACCTTATTCCATCTGGGCCCTGGCGGCCGGCGGGGCGCAGAAAATGGGCGGCAAGCTGCCCGATATTGGCGAAATTTTTCAGCACGTTTCCAGCACGGTCGGCAGCCGCGAGTTCGGCGTGCCGCGCCTGCCGGAGGATCGCCAGCCGTCCGAGCGTCCGCTCGATTACGTCAGGGCGCTCTGGCCCGCGCTGCTGCCGGTCGCGCGCCCGTTCTGCGAGACGGCGGCGGAATGGCCGATCCTCTTCGCCATCGCGATCCAGGAATCGATCTTCATGGCCAAGGACGTGATCGAGCCGGGCCTGGCCGTCACCGTCGTCATGGAAAGCGCCGTGCCGATGTCGAAGGTGGATTTGCCGGAGTTTTATCGGGTGGGTTGAGTCAAGAGGAAGCCGCCGCAGGCCCTGCACCGGAAGCGGCCCGTCCGGCAAGCCAGGGGATCCGATTCAAAAAAGGACGCGCGATCTCCGAAGAAAACGCAGGCCGTCGCGCGTGCCCTTTCGTTGCGGCATTTACAAGGCCACCGGACTCAGGCATGGTGATGGGCTTTCGTGTCGGCGGAGCCTTCCGCCGCGCCATCGACCCACATGACCTATTTCGTTTCCCTCAAGATCACGGCGATCATCGTCGGCCTGCTCGCGCTCATCGGGCATTTACCGCCCGCGCTGGCTCCGGCGAGGTTCGGGCCCATCCTGCGCAGCCTGCCGCGCAACTACCCGCTGGGTGTCGTGCTCATGCTCGCCGCCACGCTCTGGTTTACCGCGCTGACCGGTTTGATGGACCTGGGCGAAATTTCCAGCGCGCGCATCCAGCTCATGGGCGTCTGGGCCGTCGCGGGCATCCTGCTCACCATCTTCGTGCGCGATTTTCTGGCCGCGCGGGGGCTCGGCTGCCTGCTGCTGCTGGCGGCGGCGCTGGTGCTCGACGCGGCGTTCCTCGCCACCACGCCCTGGCGCTTTGTCATGACGCTGCTCGCCTATTATTGGGTGATCGCCGGCATGGTGCTCGTCTACAGCCCGCATCTTTGGCGCGATGCGATCAACTACGTGACGCAGACCCCGCAACGCCTCCGCCTGTTCTCCTGGCCCGGCGTCCTTTTCGGCCTGATGCTGATGGGCCTCGGCTTTTTCATCTATCCCTAAAGCAACCCATCCCCAAGCGACGCGAACAGAATCAAAGCGGCGTCGTCGGGTTGCGGAGCACGGCGGGCCGGTCGGTGATGGCGGGGAAAATCCAGGGGGAAAGCTCCACCACGATGCAGCTCGCGCTGGCGACGACCAGCGCGATAGTGACGAAAAGCCAGCGCCATTGCCGGCCGAAATAGCACGATTGCGCGCCGATCAGGCACAGGATGAATACGAAGAAATTGCCCGTTAATAGAAGAATTAAAGGCATGACGAAAGGTAGACCAGCCTGGGCGTTCGAGAAAGGGGGATTTTTACCAGAGTGAATGAAGGACATGAGAGAGAGGCCTGACAACGTCGCTTCCCGTTCCTCGGCTCACTCGTGCCTAAATCTTCTCGAGGTTGATCCCGCCCGATTCGCGTTTAAGGTTAGTCCTCCGCGTGTTGTTCTTGCCTCGATCTCTCCTCCTTGCCGCGGGCCTTGCGCTGGTTTCGGGAAGCGCGCGTGCCTATGAAGCGCCGGCCGCCGCCGCGCCGAGGCCGTTCACTTATCCCGGCGACACGTTCGGCTTCAAGAACGAGACGAAGTGGAATTACGTCGGCGGTGAGATCGAGCCGGAGACGCGCGATCCGCACCAGCGCGAGTACACCGGGCGCTGCATGGTCCTCGCGCGGGCCAGCGTGCAATTCTGGAAATTCGCGCGGTTCGATGCCAGCGCCCCGCCGTTGCCCGCGGCGGAACTGGCGCGGCGCATCCGGGAAATTTGTGCGCGCTCCGTCTGGCTGCCCGCGCTGGCGCCGCGCGACCGTATCGTCATCCCCGGCTACCGCGACCTGCGCGAGGCGAGCACGAAGAGGTGCGACGTCTTCGAGGCCAATATCGGACTCGGCTGGCCGTTCTATTTTCGCGCGGGTAACACCGACATCGCGTGCTGGGTCAGCCGTGGGATGGAGGACCGGCTCAACGGCGAAATTTTCCACGACCTCGCCCTCCACACGCCAACCATCATCTGGGCCTACCGTTTTCCCAGCCTCAAGCTGAACCACGTCATCGTGATATTTTCCGGCCATCGCGATGCGCGCGGCTACCATTATCTCGTCTACGACACCAACTATTGCGACGCGCCGAAGCACCTCGATTACGATCCCACCACGCGCACGTTCGCCTTCCAGCCCGTCTATTATTTCAAGGGCGGGCCGGTGACGGTGCGTTCGATTTATCGCGGCGTGGTCCAGTAACAGACGATCGCTCCGTAGCCCCGCCCACTTGTAACCCCGGACCCTCTCGCGTCTCGCAATCTGCACGTCGCGAATGGCGCAACTTGCATTTTCGCGCTAGGATCTGGCGCCGTCCCGTCGGTCCGAAATTTTTCCAACCTCTCAAAATCGGCTCCCCCTGCCGAGTTGGCTCGATGTATGATTGCATCGGTCACTCCATTTTATGAAAACGTATACCTGCACCTGCGGCCAGCTTCTCTTTTTTGAAAACATCTCCTGCACCAATTGCGCGCGCGAAGTCGGCTTCCTGCCCGATCTCATCTGCGCCTCCAGCCTCGATCCGGCGGACAACGGCCTCTACTCCGCCACCGTGCCGGAGGCCAAAGGCAACCTCTACAAGAAATGCGCGAACTACGCGACCGACGGCGTCTGCAATTGGATGGTCCCGGCCGATAACACGACGGAAAGCTTCTGCGTCTCGTGCCGGCTCGACACCGTCATCCCGGATAAATCCGTTCCGCAAAATGTGGTGCTCTGGGCCCTGACCGAGGCCGCGAAACGGCGCCTGATCTACAGCTCGCTGCGGCTCAAGCTTCCGCTGGCCAGCAAGACCGACGACCCGGAGCGCGGACTCGGTTTCCGTTTCATGGCCGACACGACCAAGCCGGACGGCACGATTGATCACGTCATCACCGAGCACGATCATGGCCTCATCACGCTCAACCTCGCCGAAGCCGACGACGCCGCGCGCGAGAAAATCCGCCTCGGCATGAAGGAAGTCTACCGCACGCTGCTCGGCCATTTCCGCCACGAGACCGGCCACTATTATTGGGACCGCCTCGTGCTCAACTCCAAATTCCTCGAGCCCTTTCGCGCCCTTTTTGGCGACGAGCGCCAGAGCTACGAGGACAACATGAAAAAATATTACGCCAACGGCGCGCCCGCGAATTGGGCCGATAACTACATCAGCGCCTACGCGACCATGCACCCGTGGGAGGATTGGGCGGAGAGCTGGGCCCACTTCCTGCACATCCAGGACACGCTGGAAGTCGCGGCCGATTTCGGCCTTGTGGGCAAGCGGATCAAGATCGATCCCAAGGGCGATGCCGAGGGCAAAAAGGCCTCGCTCTCCGCCAAGCCCTTCGACCAGGTGATGGAGGCGTGGGCGGAGCTGACCATCGCGCTCAATTCCATTAACCGCAGCATGGGCCTGCGTGATCTGTATCCGTTCATTCTCTCGCAACCCGTGGTCGACAAGCTCTTCTTCATCTCCGAAGTCATCGCCGGCACCGAAGAACCGCCGCCGCCCGCGGAGCAGTAACGCACCCGCGCTCGTGAGAGCGTGGAGCCGCCCGCTACGGATGTGCCGATGCCGGCGGCGCCGTTTTTAACGCCTGAATCTGGTACAGGGTGGACCGGTGCAGCAGCGAAATTTGCACCTCCTTGTCCATCGGCGACAGCGCCTTGTTGTCCTCAATCGCCTTTCGCGCTTTCGTCTCCGCCGCCAGGATCGGGGCCGCCAGTTTCTGTTGCTCGGGCGTCAGGCCCTCCAGCGGGCTCGCAACCGCCGGGACGGGACTCGGCGCCGCCGCATTTGTCTCCGCGTCGGCCCAGGCCCAACCCGGAACCAAAGCCAACGCCGCCACAAGTAGGGTCTTCATACGTGCCGAAAGAAATACCGTGGCGCAGCCCCATTGGCAATCGCTTCTGGAGGTCAGGAGTCTGCCCCTCCCATCACGTTCCCGGATCGTACTGCGTGATCCCGTTGCCGAAGGACCAGTCGCCCTTGCTCACCTCGACCAGGTTGATCAGCACATCCTCGCGCCGCACCCCGAGTCGCTCGTGCAGGCCATCGGCCACCGCCTTGTAGAACGCCCGCTTCACGTCCATCGTGCGTCCTTCGTTCAGCGTCACCTGGATGAAAATGCAGCCCGCCGTCCGCGGCACGCCCAGGTAATTCGCGTCATAGATAAAATTCTCCGGCGGATGCTCGTTGATCACCTGAAAGCGATCGTTCGCCGGCACTCGGAGCGTCTGCAACATCGCCTCGTACACAACATCGCCCAGCTCCTGGCGAAAGGTGAGCGGTTGTCCAGCGATGAGATCAATGCGGGCGAGGGGCATGCCGCCATCCTTTCCCGGCCAAGGCGGCGAAGCAAGAAAAGACGCTCGCCTACGCCGCGCCCGAAGTGTGCCCTCCCTAACTGTAGCGTCGCTCTGACCGTCGCTGCATTTGCCTTCCTCCCCCGTTCCCAAACTCCTTTCAAAGCCATCCCAGCGGCCTCGGACTTCTTTCAACGCCAACGGCGTTGCGATAATCAAGCGAAAGGTTGGCGCGTCCGCGCCTACCCTGGAGATGTCTCCCCA